>NZ_JAUBTI010000188.1:0-5745 GCF_036702415.1 Microcoleus sp. D3_18a_C4
ATTAGTCATTAGTCATTAGTCATTAGTCATTAGTCATTAGTCATTAGTCATTAGTCATTAGTCATTAGTCATTAGTTTAGTTAGCGAGGGGATGGCGATCGCGCGATCGACCTCAGAAACCGGGTTTCTACTGAGATTTCTCGTTACCCAACCCAAAACTCATAGAAACCCGGTTTCTCATTAGTCATTTGTAGCGCGCGCGACCCCACTCTCTCCCAATCTCCCACTCTCCTTACTCCTCATCGCCAGCGGACGATCGCAATTTTAGTCCCCTTACCCACTTTGGAAACAATCTCAAATTCGTGCATCAACCGCTTGGAACCACTGAGCCCCAAACCCAAACCGTGATTAGAAGTATAACCGTCAGTCATAGCCAATTCGATGTCTGGAATTCCCGGGCCCTTGTCTTCAAATATCAGCTTCAGCCCTTTGCGGGTTCCTAATTGGAGCGTTTCGAGAGTTACAGTTCCCCCTTTGCCGTACTCTACAGTATTGCGGGCGAGTTCGCTGGCTGCGGTAACGATTTTCGTTTGGTCTAATAAACCGAATCCCATTGCTACAGCCCAACTTCGCACTTGCTGTCGGACGTGGACTATATCGGATGACGATCGGATTTCTAGTGTCTCACGTTTTGACATGGCGGCTACTGTACCAAAATAGAACTTCTCCACAACATATAGGACTTACCCTCAACAACTTAGTTTCTCCTAATAGGACTTACGCACTTACTACGATTTTCTCTCAAAAGAGAACATAGTGAAGGAATCTCAAACCTTTGATTTAACCCCCTTGAGTGCGTAAGCCCTGTCCTAAGAAATCTTCGGTTTGTCAACAAGGTATCTACAAACAAACTAGGTTTCTTGACTGCCTGTGCCTCAGTCAGGGGACCATAAATCTTCCTTGTCAACAGAAAACCCCAAGGATTTTCTTAACAAAATCATGCCCTTTTCAACGCTTAAAGCTGTGCGAACTCCTGTCAGGGAAAGCCCCAACTCAACGAGCGTAATAGCAACTGCTGGCTGCATCCCGACCACAACTGTCTCCGCATCTAAAATTCGTGACATACTAGCGATATTGTTGATAATGCGACCGATAAAAGAATCAACAATTTCTAGAGAAGAAATTTCTATCAACACACCTTTGACGCCTGTTTTCACGATGCGGTTCGTTAGGTCATCTTGCAGCGTCATTGCTAAGCGATCGTGCATATCTACTTGAATTGTTACTAGCAAAAATTCTCCCATTTGAAGGATCGGTATTCGTTCCACAAATTCACCTATGTGTTAAGCTTTACTAAAATTTTCATCTCAGACTGCAATATGTTTATTTTTCCTCTTTAATATTTTTTATAGTTAAACCTTGGCGCTGCAAAGCGACTTTAAAAGCATCTGCTAAAGTAGCTTTTGTGAGAATATCCTGCAAGTCAACTCCCAAGTGAACTATGGTTTGAGCTATTTGCGGGCGAATGCCACTGATGATGCACTCAGTACCCATTAAACGGGCGGCTGCTACAGTTTTTAATAAATGTTGAGCAACTAAAGTGTCAACAGTCGGCACGCCTGTAATGTCTAAAATCGCAAATTCTGAGCCGCTTTCCATGATTTCCTGCAACAGAGTTTCCATTACTATTTGAGTGCGGGCACTGTCGAGAGTCCCGATCATGGGTAAAGCGAGAATGCCTTGCCAAAGTTTGACTACGGGTGTTGACAATTCGAGCATTTCTTGCTGCTGGCGTTCGATGACTTCTTCGCGAGCTTTGAGAAAAATTTCTGTCACCCAAAGGCCAAGCTGGTCTAATAAACTGGTGGAAAGCCAAAGTTGTTCGACAAGTGCGTCGCGGTTTTCTGTCAGTTCGTGACAAAGCCGATCGAACAATGGCTTTTTGAAGCATAAAATGAAACTCGCTATCTCTGAGGGAGTAAAGCCTCTCTGAACGCGCGATCGCGAAACTTCTGCTAGCAACAGCCGCATATTTTCCCATTCGGGTGTCTGGATGTCGCTAAAGTTACCGTGCCCGACTGCAATGTGGAGCAATTGCAGGAACTCTTGACACTCGGAGCGCAATTCTTTGGCTCTCATCAAGTCGTCCCGCCGCAGCCCGGTATTTTGCAGTTCTTTGAGCCAGTCTGCTAGTAACTCTGCTTTGTGTCTTTGTAGGATTTCCGCGATCGTGTTATTGCTTGTGAGTTCCATTAAAATTATCTCCTGCTTAGCAATTGGGATGAAGTTGTACGAGCTATCGCACCAAGCGTGTTTTTTGATGGGGCAACTTCTGAGTTTAGCTCACTGTTTGCTGTTTGCGATCGAGGGTTAAGTACCTAATTGTAAAATGCGTTTGACGATCGCACTGGTAGAACTCGGAACTTCTATTTCGATTAAGGAAATCTTGCCACCTCCGGCGATAACGGCCGGTGCTTCCGGCAGAGTTTCGAGTTGATAGTCGCCTCCTTTAACGTATATATCCGGCTTCAGGATATTTATCAGTTTAGTTGCTGTAATTTCGGAAAAAATTACTACGGCGTCTACTGGTTTGAGGGCTGCTAACACTTCGGCTCGCTGATTTTCCGGTACGATCGGGCGGGGTGGCAATCCCGGCTGCTGCGGTTTGATAGCTTGCACGCTGGCGTCGCTATTCAATCCCACCACGAGCGATCGCCCCAAATTTTTTGCCGCCTGCAAATAGCGGACGTGACCGCAGTGCAGGATATCGAAGCACCCGTTAGTAAACACGATCGGACGCCACTTGTCCGGATCGGATGCGATCGATCTTTCAAGTTCTCTCAACGTGTAAACATTAGAAATCATTGCACTCATTACCACCAAATTTGAACAGCGAGCAAAATTATCCTACCAAAAAATCTGAATGTTTGCACTTTTAATATTGAATAATAAATCCTTTAACCGGGCAATAATTAATAGTTGCAGATAACTAAATAGGCATTAGTAATCTGTGACTATTAAGCAAAAATATATAAGTAAAAGTTACCTGCGACGAAGCTGATATGGTAAACCGAATTCCCAGTAAAAAACCGCTATTCGTGTATTTGTGACTGCCGTATCCTGCTGTTGGTAATTGGATGTTAAAAAGGTTGGTAAACAATTATTTATTCCCGCCCTCTCTTATATCAATTACTATAAGACAAGGGATGAGAGTTCCACCGCATCGGGCAGGCGATCGGGTAGTGAGAGCCCTAGGGGGTGAAACCCTACGAAACGCGCTCCTCCTGTGTCTATTATTTCTGACACCGCCGCGCGAGCGAAAGCTAGTTAAAAGCACCGAACCCAAGCGTGCAGAACTCATCTTGACGCTGGATTCCTCAGACTATAGAAGAAGCCAGCAGTTGCTGCTGCAGTTTCTGGGCGCTATCTTGACCAAGCTTTACAGCTACCCCAGAAGCGTACAGCCTCCTGTGTCCAACTCTGCATAGCTGTGCAGAAACTCGACCTTTTGGGTCGCAACCGCAGCCTGTGAACACCCAGAGGAAAGTCGAGTTCGGTACCCCAAGCAGCTATTTTGGTGGAAAATAGCTTAACTCGTTCAACAAAATCCACTCAACTACCCCCTTGAATCTAACGGTGTAGAATTATCTAACACGAATTATGAAAGCAAGTAATAGCCGTCAATTTTCTTCAGTAGCTGCTCGAACTCTAAAAGTAGTCGGGATTATCTTGATTCTCTCTGCTTTGCTTCAGTGCATTGTTCTGTCGCTGCCGGGAGAAACTTCGGACTTTCTCAATCGAGGCTGGCAGCTTGCCGCAGCAATTCAGATAGTTGACAGGGGCATTATTCCTTTGATCGGAATCGCCCTGCTGATGACGGGCTTTTGGGTTGACAGCAGCAGTGGAGTCTCTATTGAGCGACGCAACGTTTGGCTGGACTTGCGATTCTGGGCGCTGTTGATTTCCAGCTTGTTAGGTCTAGTTTACCTATCTCTGGTTCCCGTTCACCTCAACAATACTCGTTTGGAACTCAAGGATGCTCTGGCTCAAGTGGATCAAGAAGCGGGACAAGCGGAAGGTCAACTTGAGGCACAACTTAAAAGCCCTCAATTTAAAGCTCAGGTAGACCAGCTCAAAAGCCAGCGTCGCAGCCAGATAGGGGCGCTGCTGGAAGACGACGGGAAGCTGCAACAAGCACTCAAGAGTCCAGAGGTTCCCAAGGAATTGAAAGCTGTGCTTGAGGAGTCGAAAAATGACCCGAAAGCCCTCGACAAGTTCCTGGAACAGCAAGCTCAATCACTTCCCACTCAAGCTCGCAACGAGATTCGCACCCGCAAGCAACAAAAAGAGAAAGAGTTAAGAACTCGATCGAGAAATTCGAGTTTGCAGACGGGAATCAACAGTTTATTGTTAGCGATAGGCTACATTACTGTTGGTTGGACGGGATTGAGAAGTATGGGAATTCTGCGGTTCGGCCGCCGCAAAAATTGACCGGCGCTGGCAGGGAACCCGCTGGTCGAGACATCCCTGAGAAATAGTTTGTTTACCCAATAGTTGGCCCTTACTCAAAGCTGGGAATGTTCTCAATTTATATTCTGACTTACAACGAAGAGATTGATATCGCCGCTTGCATTGAATCGGCACTGCTTTGTGACGATATTATTGTAGTTGATTCTTTCAGCACCGATCGCACCCTTGAGATTGTTCAGAACTATGCCGTGCAAACAGTGCAGCACCGCTTTGAAACTCACGGACGCCAGCGGACTTGGATGCTCCAAGAAGTCCCGTGCAAGTACGAATGGGTTTACATCCTCGAAGCTGACGAGCGGATGACGCCTGCACTGTTTGCTGAATGCTTAAAGGCGATCGAAACTCAAGAATATATCGGCTATTACGTAGCTGAAAAAGTAATATTTATGGAGCGCTGGATTCGCCGCAGCACTCAATATCCCCGCTATCAAATGCGTCTCTTTCGCAAAGACCGAGTGTGGTTTACTGACTACGGTCACACTGAACGGGAAGTCTGCAACGGGCCTACTCACTTTTTGAAGGAAACCTACCCTCACTATACTTGCAGCAAAGGTCTTTCCCGCTGGATTGAAAAGCACAACCGCTACTCGACTGACGAGGCTGCTGAAACTCTCCGCCAATTAGAAGCGGGTCAAGTAAATTGGTGGGGTTTATTGTTTGGCGCGTCGGAGGTGGAAAGGCGCCGCGCTTTGAAAGATTTTTCTTTGCGCTTGCCTTTGCGGCCTGTGGTGCGCTTTTTCTATATGTATATTTTACTGGGCGGATTTCTTGACGGCCAAGCGGGATTGGCTTGGTGCACGCTGCAAGCTTTTTATGAATATCTAATTTTGCTGAAAGTTTGGGAAATGAAGCATCTACCACTGCCCAAGTTAGAGGTAGTGGCCGAACAATCTCTTTCGGAAGTAGTAACAGTTGAGCCGTCAAAAGTTTCTTATAATCTTGGCGCTTCCGATACTCGAAATTAAAAATTGGTAAGAGGTACGCTCGCCTAGCGGTAGTATTTGGAACTTGTACCGTCGCAGTTCCCCGCCGATCGAACTCGATGGGTAGCCTAAGTATTTAGAAGTGGTATTATATCCTTTCGGTGTGCACCGAAATTATTCATCTCTCTCTTCTCTTCCTCTGTGAACTCTGCGTACTCTGCGGTTAAATCATTCCGGTGCAACCGGAATTAATATTAAGGAATGAGAATTAAATAACTGTCGTTTAGACTAAATAAAGATGAGAACGGTGGCAAAAGAAGAACTAGAGCCACCGCGCCGGGAGAGAATAAGG
>NZ_JAUBTI010000189.1:0-5711 GCF_036702415.1 Microcoleus sp. D3_18a_C4
AGCGTCCCCGCTCGCGTATTGTACAATACGCGAGCGGGGACGCTCGCACTGTAAATGCAAAACTGAGATGCTCCCGATCGGGCTTAACTAAACCGTATTGGGCTGCCACTACCAAAGGTGTAAATTTCCCCCATCAATTCGCACAAGGAATAAGCTTGACTTTTACTGATTTCGCCTTCTTTTCGCCAATTTTATTCCCCTTCACTCGCCTTCATCTCTACCCGCTCGCTCTGCCTAATGGGAATCTCAATCACAAATTCTGCACCCCGCTCTGGCTGTGATAAACACTTCAAATCTCCGCCGTGCTTTTCCACCACAATCTCATAGCTAATAGATAATCCCAAACCAGTACCTTGACCCACAGGTTTAGTTGTGAAGAAAGGACTAAATAGATTCGACCTTACCTCGCTTGTTATCCCCAGCCCATTGTCTTTAACACTGATTCTTACCCAATCGTGATTCAGCATAGAAGTACGAATCGTAATCGTACTTGGGTCGTTTTTAATTTGCTCCGGCCTGCGTTTTTTATCATACTGATTCAAGGCATCAATTGCATTGCTCAGCAAATTCATAAATACCTGATTCAACTGACCGACATAACATTCTATTTTTGGCAAATCTCCGTATTCTTGAATAATTTGAATAGGTGGACAATCAGGCTTAGGCTTGAGCCGACTCTGCAAAATGACTATACTGCTGTCGATGCCATCGTGAATATTAACGGGTTTCATCTCAGCTTCGTCAAGGCGCGAGAAGTTCCGCAACGTCAGCACAATCTGACGGATACGTTCAGCCCCTACTTTCATCGAAGATAGCATTTTAGGCAGATCTTCTCTGATAAATTCTAGCTCTATGTTCTTAATTAAAGCTTGGATTTCAGGGTGATTGTGAGCATCGTGCTGCTCGTAAAGGTTGATTAAACCCAATAAATGCTGAGTATACTCATTGACATAAGTTAAATTGCCATAGATAAAATTAACGGGATTATTAATTTCGTGGGCCACACCAGCAACTAACTGTCCTAAGCTAGACATTTTCTCAGTCTGAATAAGCTGAGCTTGGGTGCGCTGTAAATTTTGCATTGCGAGTTCTAGTTGGATAGCTTTTTCTCGCTCTCGCACTTCTGATTGCCGCAATTTGTCCTCTCTTTCTTGGCGCAAGCGTTCGTTTTCTTTTAGTTCTTGCACGTGCTGCAAAGTTTTGTTAATAGTAATTTCTAAATCCTGAAAATCTATAGGCTTAGTTAAAAAATCAAAAGCCCCACCATTCATTGCCTTTCTAATATTTCCCAAGTCGCCATAAGCAGATATAACTACTGTTTTGACCATAGTAACTAGCTCGTTAAGTTTCGCTAGCAAAGCCATGCCATCCATGACTGGCATATTAATATCTGTCAGTACAATATCTATATCCGGCTCCTCTCGCAACTTTGAAAGCGCTTCTACGCCATTATGTGCAAAAAAAACTTGGTATTCTCCTGCGCGTATCTTTTTTCTAAATTTCTGGCAAATTAAAGATTCTAAATCGGGCTCGTCATCCACAAAAAGTATTTTGGCAGGCATATTAGGCTCTCAGTTGCTAGTAGAAGGAATAAATAAGAGATGAGGATGATAAAAGTAGCAATTAGCAATTATGTTGCCTGAATTTACTCCAAATTGATAATTTTATTTTTCAGGAAATCAAAATTAACAGGTTTAGTAATATAGTCATCAGCTCCATACTCTATGGCGACTTGGTAATTTGTCTCATCTCCATAAGCGGTTATCATAAAAAATTTTAGATCGGGAAACTTTTCTTTGGTAATTCGGAGCAGTTCTAGCCCCGTCATTCCGGGCATATTAATATCCGACAAAATCAAGATAATAGAGGGTTGTTTGGGGTTGTCTAAATATTGTAATGCAATCTCGGCTGACAAGGCAAAATAAAATTGAATTTGCCCTGCTTTGATTTCTTTTCTAAATTTTTGTTTGAACAATGACTGAATATCTTCTTCGTCGTCTACAACCATTACTTTCATTGTTTTTACTCCTTAACTCCGGCTATCTTTTTTTGCAATGTAATTATAAATTCGGTGTAACTTCCTACTTCTGTTTCTACTTTTAGTTCTCCGCGATGCTGCTGGACGATAATATCGTGACTCATAGATAGACCTAGACCAGTCCCTTCCCCAGCAGGCTTTGTAGTAAAAAAGGGATTGAAAATTTTATCGAGTACATCGGGCGTCATACCCGGCCCGTTATCGCGAATGCGAATTTCAACCGCCGAGCCAAGATTGCGAGTTCTGACATCAAGCTGGGGGGAAAAGTCTTCTCCCATTTCTTGTTTCTTTTGATGGGCTGCATAGCAAGCATTGTTAATAATGTTAAGAAAAACCCTGGAAATGTCTTGTGGCACGACTTCTACTTTGCCAATATCATTATCGTAGCCACTTTTTATGATAATCTTAAAAGAAGCCTCCTTGGCTCGCATCCCGTGATAGGCTAGATTGACATATTCTTCTAATAAACTATTTATATCTGTGGCTTCCCAATGACCACTTTCTCCGCGAGAATGCAAAAGCATATTGCCGACGATTCTGTCGGCTCTTTGACCGTGTTGATTGATTTTTTGGAGATTGGCTTTTAGATCGGTTAATAGCTCAGCAATATACTCACTTGTTTCTGGTTCTAACCGTTCAGTTTGATTTTCAATTTCTTGTAAAATTTCTTCGGTTAATTCAGCAGAAACTTCTGAAAAATTGTTTACAAAGTTTAAGGGGTTCCTGATTTCGTGGGCAATCCCTGCTGTTAAACTGCCCAGAGAAGCGAGTTTTTCTTGCACGATAATCTGATTTTGCATGGCCCTGAGATTTTCTTCGATCCGCTGGCGCTCTTCAATTTCATTCTGCAATTGTTCCACACTATGGGTGAGTTCAGATGTACGCTCCTCGACTTTGATTTCTAGTTCCTCATTAGCTTTTTGCAGGGCTTCCTGGGCTTGCTTGCGATCGGTGATATCGCGGACGATCGCCACATATTCTTGCAGATCCTGATTGGAAACAGAAGCGTCTTGGGAAAATCGATCGGAGATGGCAACTTCCAGAATGCGCGAGTCTCCATTGGGTAAGTTGAGGTTTTGTTCGCTACGACTGAGCCACTGCTCTGGCTGAGCCGCTAATCCGGGTAGTAATTTGTTCAGGTAAGACCCAATTAGCCTAGTTGCGTCTATTCCGAAGATGCTTTCAGCAGCCGGATTAGTCTGACGAATTACACCATTTTCATCCAGCACTACAATAGCGTCCAGGGCAATGGTAAAGAGCTGTTCTGCTCCCTCTCTTGCTTCATCCATTGAGAACACTTGGGGTAAACTCGTCCAGCAGGCAACTGCCACCCCAATAAAAGCAACTGTCACGAGTAGCACTACCAATAAATTCAAGCCAACACTAGAGTTAGCATATAATTTGAAGCCAAAAATCCAGCCGATCGCCACGGCGCTAACGATCAGTAAGATTAAAACTACAACCTGAGACGCTACAAAATCTGGGATCTTGCCCTGGCTGCTGTTGCGATAACGCCGAATCCACCACGAGGGATGGAAAGGTGCAAAAGCAATGCGACTCATCCCTGCATCCACTGCTAAAACGGCAAGGGGAAAAAACAACCCAATGATAAAGTCTTGCCAACCCCAAGCCAAGCCTCCGACTACTAGAACCACCGCATCTACTACGAAAAAGCCCAGCGACCACCCAGGCCACCGAACTTCTGGCTTATCCCGCCGCAGCCATAGTGAGAGATGGAACATCATCAGGCAGACAACCAAGCCAACATTAGTAATCGCCACAAGCCGAGGCACATTTCCCCAAGCTAGACAGATTAAACTCAGAACTAAAACCAAGGCAAGCGCGAATCCAAATACACCCCGTCGGGATACAACTGCGAATGTTGGCGAAATATGCCCATCTACGGCAAGTTGGTACAGCATCCGGGGGCAGTTGGAAACAATTGTCGCGCAACTCAGAAGACAGCTTGCGACTACTAGAAAGGTGACAAGGGTGGGAACCCAGGGCCCCCATAATACCTGACAGGCAGCTAATACATTCAAGAATACGTCATCTTTCAGATCGGGAGCGGTAGCCAAGCGCATCAGTACCCAGGAACCTCCCAAAATAACAGGCAGCATCCCCAGTGCGGAAATTTTGAGAAACTGCAACGTTTTAGTAGGGTTGCGACTATCCGCTACGAAACTGGCGGCGGAGTCACAGCAGTAGAAGATGTATGTAGCAAAGTAAAACCACTTAGCCCAGTCAATAAAGGTGAATTCCGGCCAAATGGTGGGGAAAAAGCCGGGACTGTTTGGGGAAAAAGCTAACCAGATTAGACCATGAATGGAAAAAACGGATAATACGCCCACTGTCGGCAACACAAAAAAGGCGTGGAGAATACTTAAGGCGCGAGTACCGCTGAATGTCAAAATGAAGGGTAGGAGCGTGAAGGTAATATTTAGTAAAGTTTCAGGACAGCTAAAACCTAAACTATTGAGGTTGACTTTGATTAGCTGGGTCAGCACGATCGCAGAAATTGGCAGTGTTGATACCCAGCTTAAAAAGTAGCCGATCGCCGCATAACTTCCCAGGCCCGGATAATTTTTCAGCATTCGGGCGGTATAGTTGGGCGTTCCCCCAGCCATGTCTGGGAAATACTCGCCGATGCGTTTTACCTGTAGATTGAGCATTATGCCCATGAGGATACCGGGCAACCAGACGAAGATGGCGCTAGGCCCAATCGCTGCTTGGATCGCTGTGGCAATGGTAAACCAATTGGCGTGACCGGTGAGGCCAAAGCCCGATGTTTCGACGGCACTCAGGCTTCGGGGTAGGCGCATGAGCGATCGTCTCTTGAGATTGTCTCTTGGGTAAGGCTGAGTTGGTTCTGAGTGGTAGCCGTTTTCCGGCTGGTGTCGGATGTCTGTCGCCATCAGTTTTATCTATTATTGTGGGGATTTTGCTGTCGCCACCGTGATGTTCAGCTTTATAGCTTTTAACTTTTTCCGTTAAGCATTTTTGCGAGTCTTAAATTTTGGCAAAGCTGCCTTTCCCAGTCAACCATGAAAATCTATCTCAATCCATCTTCAATATTACATTTTATTTCTGACTTCTGACTTTGGCTAATTTCGCGTTCTTTTAGCCATGCCGTTGAGGCTTCGGCAACGTCGTTGGGTGTTTAAGGCCTTCAGGCATTACATAGAAATTGGGCAGGACTTAAGCAACTGCCACAGATCCGGGTACCAGCACCCTAAAATTAGACAATAAACATCAGAACATCGGGAATTTTGAGTTTCTCAATTAAATAATTTAATCGCAGCCCGTGTTTAATTTGATATATTATTTTACCTGTTTTATCAGCTCAATTTTTGAGCGCCTAACCCACACAATTTAAGCGCAAGCAATATGATTTAGTTGAAGGTTAGCTTGACGGCACTGCCAATATTCTCTCTCGGTTACTTACTTGATTTCCCTAGAAAATTGCTCAATTTTCCAACGAATAGCACACTCATGTGTGTACGTTATTCGTGCTGGATTGAGTTTGGTTGTTAGTCGCGAATGTCCACTTGTCAGTGCCCCGGAGTGCTTAAAGTGATGGGTGAGGGGGCGATCGCGCGGGAGCATCTCAGTTTTGCATTTACAGTGCGAGCGTCCCCGCTCGCGTATTGTACAATACGCGAGCGGGGACGCT
>NZ_JAUBTI010000190.1:0-5357 GCF_036702415.1 Microcoleus sp. D3_18a_C4
AGCGTCCCCGCTCGCGTATTGTACAATACGCGAGCGGGGACGCTCGCACTGTAAATGCAAAACTGAGATGCTCCCGTAGTCAGGGCTTCAGTCCACTCCCAATCAGCTTTTAGCTAATTAGGACTAAACTTTTGAAGACCAACAACTTTAATACTCAATACCTGCTTGAGCTTTAATGCCTTGTTCTCGGAATGGATGCTTAACTAAAGTCATTTCTGTCACCAAGTCTGCCCGTTCGATTAGCGCTGGCGGGGCGCCTCGGCCTGTTAAAATAATGTGGGTTTCTTCTGGTTTTTGGTCTAAGCCGGAAAGCACTTGCTCGACTTGCAAATAACCTAGTTTTAATGCTATATTGACTTCATCTAGAAGAACTAATTTAAATTCGGGATTGCAGATAAAAGTTAGGGATTTTTCCCAGGCTTTTTGAGCTGTTTCGATATCTCGATCGCGGTCTTGCGTGTCCCAGGTAAAGCCTTCTCCCATTGCGTGAAATTCTAGCTGTTTTTCCCAGAGTTGAAAAACGGCTTTTTCTGCGGGTTCCCAAGCTCCTTTGATAAATTGTACTATGGCGACGCGGTATCCGTGACCGAGCGATCGCACAACCATTCCCAAGGCAGCCGTGGTTTTGCCTTTACCGTTACCCGTATTGACTATAATTAAACCTTTTTCTTTGGAAGAGTTAGCGATTCGCTGTGATTGCACTTCTTGGCGCCGCTGCATTTTCTGTTTGTGTTGTTGGGCTGTTAAGCCAGTGGTTGCAGTGGTTTCTGTATTGGTTTCCATTTGATTTTTTTTAACCGCAGATGAACGCAAATAAACGCTGATAGATGCAGGATGTCTAGTTATTGCCACAGTGTTTTCAAGTTTAGCACGAAACCGGGCAAAACATCTTCTCCTGAAAGTTCTGTTGGACATTCCAAAACTTCTATTTCTTGTCCTTGGCGATAGATTTCGACTCTCCGGGTTTTGCGGTTGATTAACCAGCCTAATTTTACTTGGTTATTCATGTATTCTTGCATTTTGTCTTGAGTATCTTTTAAACTGTCTGTTGGCGACATTAACTCTAAGACAAAATCCGGGGCAATGGGAGGGAATTTTTGTTTTTGTTCGGGAGTTAGTGCATCCCATCTTGATTTTTCAATCCAAGAGACATCGGGAGAACGGTTTGCACCGCTTGGCAGTTTGAAGCAAGTTGAAGAATCGAAACAAATTCCCAGTTGAGTTTGTCTGTTCCAAATTCCAAAATCAGTAGCTATTTCAAAATTGTAATTTCCGGTTTCTCCTCCTGTGGGTGGCATGACGATTATTTCTCCTTTGGCGTTGCGTTCAAATTTGACATCTGGGTTTTCGCGGCACAGTTGATAAAATTGGTCGTCGGTTAGTTTAACTATGGAGTTGAAGTTGATGGTAACTGCTAGCATGGTATTTTATCAGGATGCGTTGGGACTTTTAAGCCAGATCATGTAATGAATGCGGATAAATGCCGAGCGATGCAGATGCTGTAAATATTATTGAGGGAGGAAGGAGGATTTAAGTTGTATTTTTGTTGAGGCACTTGTTATATCATTATATCATCTACTTATAACTAGCTCTCAATATTTTTATAAAAAGCTTTTTCCAGAAAAAACTTACAGACATACCAATAATAAAATGCAATGTTAATTTCGCTAAGCAATTTAGGTACTCCCTCTAGTAAACTGGAGAATATCTTGTTTTTTAAATGCAGGGAATCCACGCCGATCGCAAAAAACAACAAGCCTACACCCGCTAACAATATTTGGTAAGGAGTTAACTGTAGTTCTCGCCGAAAAAACCATCCGTAGGAGGACAAAACCACGGCGTACAAAAGACTTACTCCTAGCTTAGGAATTCCCCCTGCTACCATATATATATGAATTCTGTAAATTTCATTTAGTAAAAATCCACCTGTTAATAAAGCCGAAAACAGAATAAATCGATTTTCTGAAGTGCGCGGTTGAATAGTTTTAGCTAATCCATAGGTAAAAGTACAAACAATGACGGGTACAGAACATAAAAGCTGGAAAGTCCGAGTTAACAAGGCGACATTGGGATGGGAATAAGAATAAGGCGGAAAGAATAAATCGCTGACTTTTAACCCGGAAACTTGAGTGAAAAATATCAGTATCGCCACCACAAATAAGGATAAACAATTGAGTCTAACAACCAAACGAGAAATAGTCATAAGCAATTAACACCAAAAATTAGGTTTACTGCCCAAATCAAAAAAAATTATATCACCAATATCTCTGGATATTTTGCTAAACTTAATCAGGAGTGTTATCAAAACAAGGAGACAGTCATGCTGTCAGTGAAAGAAGCAGAATCGATCGTTCTAAATTTGGCGCAACCCCTCGACAGTCAGGGGGATGTAGAAACTGTAGACTTGCTGGCAGCATCGGGGCGCATTTTGGCGGCACCCGTCACTGGTTCCCTGGATTTTCCTTATTGGGATAATTCAGCAATGGATGGGTACGCGGTGCGGTTTGCTGATGTTGAAAATTGTAGCGGCGAAAAACCAGCGGTACTCGAAGTAGTTGAGGAAATTCCAGCCGGATATCAGCCTCAAAATACCGTCCAATCGGGGCAAGCGGCGCGAATTTTTACGGGTGCTATGATGCCAGGGGGTGCTGATACGGTGGTAATGCAGGAAGAAACGAGGCGAGAGGGCGATCGTATTTTTATCTTAGTTTCTCCTGAAAAACCGCAAGCATTTGTCAGACACAAAGGCGCTTTTTATCAAGCAGGAACAACTTTGCTAACTCCCGGTACAGTTATCAACGCCCCAGAAATGGCGGTGTTAGCAACTGCCCAGTGCATTCAAGTTCCCGTTTATCGGCGGCTGCGGGTGGCAATTTTTTCTACGGGTGACGAATTGGTATCGCCAGACGAACCTTTGGCACCGGGGAAACTGGTAGACTCGAATCAGTATGCTTTGACAGTTTTGTTGGCGCAAATGGGATTTGAACCGATTCGATTGGGCATTGTTCCTGATAATGAAGAAGCTTTAAACAAGGCGATATCCGGGGCTGTTGCGACGGCGGATGTGGTACTTTCTACGGGGGGCGTCTCGGTAGGAGACTACGATTATATTGAGAAAATATTGGGGGATTTGGGAGGAAAAGTTCACATTAGTTCGGTGGCGATTAAGCCGGGTAAACCTTTAACGGTTGCTGCGTTTAAACGAGGTGAAAAAAATTCGGATTGTCTCTATTTTGGTTTGCCGGGAAATCCGGTTTCGGCTTTAGTCTGCTGTTGGCGGTTTGTTGTGCCTGCTTTGAGAAAGATGTCTGGGCTTGCCCTGGATGCTTGGGGGCCGGAGTTTGTCAAAGCTAGGTGTAATGCTGAATTGCGATCGCCCGGCCGGCGCGAAACTTATGTTTGGGGTAAACTACATTTAGTTGCGGGAGTCTGGGAATTTGAACCTGCTAGCGGCAGCCAAAATTCAGCGAATTTAATTAACCTCGCCAATACGAGTGGTTTAGGAGTTTTGCCACCAGGGGACACCGGGATTGTACCGGGCGAATTCGTTGAAGTTTTAAAAGTTAGTCATTAGTTAGTTGTTATTGGTTATGTGTTATTGGTTCGGTATAAGTTCATGTAAAATATTAACAACTAAGTAATCTTCCTTCTTCGGACTTCCATCGGACTCACATCCGTTACATCCGTTACATCCGTTACACAATCCGTTGCCGAACTTCCATCGGACTGACATCCGTTACATTCGTTACATCCGTTACATCCGTTACATCCGTTACACAATCCGTTGCCGAACTTCCTTCGTATTATGAGAATTTTAATTGTTGAAGATGACCCGATGATGCAACTGGGATTAGAGCAAGTTTTAGCCGATTCCCCAGAGATAGAAATAGTAGGACAAGCAGAAGACGGCTATTTAGGTGTAGCAGCCGCACTGAAACTCAAACCTGATATTATTGTGATGGATATCGGTTTGCCGCGGCTCGACGGCATAGCAGCGACGCAGCAAATTAAAGCACAACTGCCAGAAGTTCGAGTAGTAATGTTAACTTCTCACACGGCAGAAACTGAAATTATTGCTGCCCTTTCTAGCGGTGCTGATGCTTATTGTATTAAAGGTGCTTCCGTAGACAGGCTGTTAGCAGCGATTGCAGCCGCAGCAGAGGGCGCTACATATCTTGACCCTCAAATTGCCCGGACTGTCATAGAACACCTGAAACCGCCGATACCTGCCTCTACAACTACTTTTGGTCAGTTGTCGCAGCGGGAATTGGAGGTGTTAAAATTAATGGTGGAAGGTAACAGCAATCCTGAGATAGCAGCGGCGCTTTACTTGAGTCCAAATACGATTAAAACTCACGTTCGCGGTATTATGAATAAGTTGGCAGTCGATGACCGCGTGCAAGCAGCAGTTGTAGCGCTGAGAACGGGATTGGTGTAAAGAAGTCATTAGTCAGTAGTCATTAGTCATTAGTCATTAGTCAGTAGTTATTTGTTGTTGGCTACCAATGCTTTTCTGCGAAGATGCTTTTCTGCCTAATGCCCAATGCCCAATTGTCAATTCCCAATTCCTAATTCCTAATTCCCAATTCCTAATTCCCAAAAAGTTTATGTCTGAATGGATAGAAATCGGTAAAATTGTAGCAGCTCAAGGTTTGGACGGGGAAGTGCGAGTCTATCCCGATTCGGATTTCCCGGAAAGGTTTATCGAACCGGGGAAGCGGTGGATTTTGCGCCCTAACAAAAGTGAACCGGAACCGATCGAGTTTTTGGGCGGTCGCTACATTCCGGGCAAAGGGCTGTATGCTGTAGAGGTAGAGGGTGTGGAAGACCGCGATAGTGCTGAGGCGCTGCGGGGCTGTAAGTTGTTTGTTGAAAAGACCGATCGACCTTACCTCGAACCTGATGAGTTTTACGTCCAAGATTTGATCGGTATGGAAGTTTTTAACCAGTTAACCGGGGAAATCCTAGGCAAGGTAAGTGATATTATTCCCGCAGGTAACGACCTTTTAGAAGTAGAAACGAATCTAACTGCGTCGGAAACTGTCACCGCAGAATTAGAAAAGCCAAAACAGCCTGAAACTCCCCAAGCAAACGCTGACCCCAGAAATACCCGCAAACCACGGAAAATTCGCGTTAAAGAGCCTAAATCCACAAAAATCTTGATTCCTTTTGTGGAAGAGATTGTGCCAATTGTGGACTTAGAACAAGGCAGAATTGAAATTGTGCCTCCTCCTGGTTTGTTGGAATAATATCATGTCCGGTCAAGCGACCGGATATGATATTAGGATCGCGAATTAAATAACTTACAATTTTAATTGTTATTGTGGGATGGGCGTCCCGCCCGTCCTTTTTGGACG
>NZ_JAUBTI010000191.1:0-5344 GCF_036702415.1 Microcoleus sp. D3_18a_C4
TCAGTGAAGTGACTTATACAGAAATCTGTTCGAAAGAGCAGACGTTTTAAGTCAGTGATACTGAGCAGCTACTTCGGTAGCAATTAAACTTTAATTGAAGAGTTTGATCATGGCTCAGATTGAACGCTGGCGGCAGGCCTAACACATGCAAGTCGAGCGGGGTTTTCGGACCTAGCGGCGGACGGGTGAGTAATGCGTAGGAAGCTGCCCGATAGAGGGGGATACCAGTTGGAAACGACTGTTAATACCGCATAATGTCTACGGACCAAAGTGTGGGACCTTCGGGCCACATGCTATCGGATGCGCCTACGTGGGATTAGCTAGTTGGTGAGGTAATGGCTCACCAAGGCGACGATCTCTAGCTGGTTTGAGAGGATGATCAGCCACACTGGAACTGAGACACGGTCCAGACTCCTACGGGAGGCAGCAGTGGGGAATATTGGACAATGGGCGCAAGCCTGATCCAGCCATGCCGCGTGTGTGAAGAAGGCCTTCGGGTTGTAAAGCACTTTCAGCGAGGAGGAAGGGATGTATGTTAATAGCATGCATTTTTGACGTTACTCGCAGAAGAAGCACCGGCTAACTCTGTGCCAGCAGCCGCGGTAATACAGAGGGTGCAAGCGTTAATCGGAATTACTGGGCGTAAAGCGCACGTAGGCGGTTTTTTAAGTCAGATGTGAAAGCCCCGGGCTCAACCTGGGAATTGCATTTGAAACTGGGGAACTAGAGTGTGTGAGAGGGGGGTAGAATTCCAAGTGTAGCGGTGAAATGCGTAGAGATTTGGAGGAATACCAGTGGCGAAGGCGGCCCCCTGGCACAACACTGACGCTCAGGTGCGAAAGCGTGGGGAGCAAACAGGATTAGATACCCTGGTAGTCCACGCCGTAAACGATGTCTACTAGCTGTTCGTGTCCTTGTGATGTGAGTAGCGCAGCTAACGCACTAAGTAGACCGCCTGGGGAGTACGGTCGCAAGATTAAAACTCAAATGAATTGACGGGGGCCCGCACAAGCGGTGGAGCATGTGGTTTAATTCGACGCAACGCGAAGAACCTTACCTACTCTTGACATCTACGGAAGACTGCAGAGATGCGGTTGTGCCTTCGGGAACCGTAAGACAGGTGCTGCATGGCTGTCGTCAGCTCGTGTTGTGAAATGTTGGGTTAAGTCCCGCAACGAGCGCAACCCCTATCCTTAGTTGCCAGCGAGTTAAGTCGGGAACTCTAGGGAGACTGCCGGTGATAAACCGGAGGAAGGTGGGGACGACGTCAAGTCATCATGGCCCTTACGAGTAGGGCTACACACGTGCTACAATGGTACGTACAGAGGGAGGCAAGCTGGCGACAGTGAGCGGATCTCTTAAAGCGTATCGTAGTCCGGATCGCAGTCTGCAACTCGACTGCGTGAAGTCGGAATCGCTAGTAATCGCAAATCAGAATGTTGCGGTGAATACGTTCCCGGGCCTTGTACACACCGCCCGTCACACCATGGGAGTGGGTTGCAAAAGAAGTAGGTAGCTTAACCTTCGGGAGGGCGCTTACCACTTTGTGATTCATGACTGGGGTGAAGTCGTAACAAGGTAACCCTAGGGGAACCTGGGGTTGGATCACCTCCTTACCTAAAGCAGATTTAGTTCGTGTAGTGTCCACACAGATGATTGATTGATACGTAGAGCAAACAGTAAAAGCGCTATCCGCGAGGATAACGCCGGATGTTTGGTTTAGCGCAAGGCGCAGCCTGAGCGAATGAAGGAGTGTACGAGCAGTACATGACTGAATGAGTGATGGATGCAACGAAGCGATAATTCAAACAGACAAGTTAGAGCTGGTCTGTAGCTCAGGTGGTTAGAGCGCACCCCTGATAAGGGTGAGGTCGGTAGTTCGAGTCTACTCAGACCAACCAATTTGCGCTTTATCCCGCGTTACTTTAAACCTCACATACTTTAAGTATGCTTCGGTTCAAAGTGCCTTGGCTAAAACGCAAATTCCCGGTTCAAGAAATGGGGTTATAGCTCAGCTGGGAGAGCGCCTGCCTTGCACGCAGGAGGTCAGCGGTTCGATCCCGCTTAACTCCACCATTCCTTGTGAATGACTACTGTTTGAAAACTCAAAGACAAGTTCTTCGTTGTGAAGTATTTCTCTTTGAGCTTTATGCTCGAAGTGCTCTTTAACAAATTGGCAAGCTGATAGAAAGAAAACAAGGTAACAATATTTATTTGTGAACCTTATCACACCTACGATTCCAGACATTTTGGGGTTGTATGGTTAAGTGACTAAGCGTACACGGTGGATGCCTTGGCAGTCAGAGGCGATGAAGGACGTGCTAACCTGCGAAAAGCTGTGAGAAGTCGGTAAGAGACGTTAGACTCACAGATGTCCGAATGGGGAAACCCACCTGATTTATCAGGTATCGTATGATGAATACATAGTCATACGAGGCGAACCGGGAGAACTGAAACATCTAAGTACCCCGAGGAAAAGAAATCAACCGAGATCCCCTTAGTAGCGGCGAGCGAACGGGGGCTAGCCCTTAAGTTGATAAAGCGTTAGTGGAACGCTCTGGAAAGTGCGGCGATACAGGGTGATAGCCCCGTACACGAAAAGGCTTTATCAATGAAAACGAGTAGGACGGGACACGTGGTATCCTGTTTGAACATGGGGGGACCATCCTCCAAGGCTAAATACTCCTGACTGACCGATAGTGAACCAGTACCGTGAGGGAAAGGCGAAAAGAACCCCTGTTAGGGGAGTGAAATAGAACCTGAAACCGTGTACGTACAAGCAGTGGGAGCCCACTTGTTGGGTGACTGCGTACCTTTTGTATAATGGGTCAGCGACTTACATTCTGTAGCGAGGTTAACCGAATAGGGGAGCCGTAGGGAAACCGAGTCTTAACTGGGCGAATAGTTGCAGGGTGTAGACCCGAAACCGGGCGATCTATCCATGAGCAGGTTGAAGGTTGGGTAACACTAACTGGAGGACCGAACCCACAAATGTTGAAAAATTTGGGGATGACTTGTGGATCGGAGTGAAAGGCTAATCAAGCTCGGAGATATCTGGTTCTCCTCGAAAGCTATTTAGGTAGCGCCTCGAGCGAATACCATTGGGGGTAGAGCACTGTTAAGGCTAGGGGGTCATCCCGACTTACCAACCCTTTGCAAACTCCGAATACCAATGAGTACTACTCGGGAGACACACGACGGGTGCTAACGTCCGCCGTGAAAAGGGAAACAACCCAGACCACCAGCTAAGGTCCCAAAGTCATGGTTAAGTGGAAAACGATGTGGAAAGGCATAGACAGCTAGGAGGTTGGCTTAGAAGCAGCCACCCTTTAAAGAAAGCGTAATAGCTCACTAGTCGAGTCGGTCTGCGCGGAAGATGTAACGGGGCTAAACCATGCACCGAAGCTGTGGACTTGCACTAAGTGCAAGTGGTAGAGGAGCGTTCTGTAAGCCGTTGAAGGTATCTCGTGAGGGGTGCTGGAGGTATCAGAAGTGCGAATGCTGACATAAGTAACGATAAGGGGAGTGAAAAACTTCCCCGCCGGAAGACCAAGGGTTCCTATCCCATGCTAATCAGGGTAGGGTAAGTCGGCCCCTAAGGCGAGGGCGAAAGCCGTAGTCGATGGGAAACGGGTTAATATTCCCGTACCGACAATACTGCGATGGGGGGACGGAGAAAGCTAGGCAGGCATGGCGTTGGTAGTCCATGTGAAAGTGCGTAGGAAGGGGGATTAGGCAAATCCGGTTCCCTATATTCTGAGACACGAGACGAGCCACTACGGTGGTGAAGCTGTTGACGCTACGCTTCCAGGAAAAGCCTCTAAGCTTCAGGTATTGTCGACCGTACTCGAAACCGACACAGGTGGTCAGGTAGAGCATACCAAGGCGCTTGAGAGAACTCTGGTGAAGGAACTAGGCAAAATAGTACCGTAACTTCGGGAGAAGGTACGCTCTTGTGGGTGAAGGACTTGCTCCGTAAGCCTATGAGAGTCGCAGTGACCAGCTGGCTGCAACTGTTTATTAAAAACACAGCACTCTGCAAACTCGTAAGAGGACGTATAGGGTGTGACACCTGCCCGGTGCCGGAAGGTTAATTGATGGGGTTAGCGCAAGCGAAGCTCTTGATCGAAGCCCCGGTAAACGGCGGCCGTAACTATAACGGTCCTAAGGTAGCGAAATTCCTTGTCGGGTAAGTTCCGACCTGCACGAATGGTGTAATGATGGCCAGGCTGTCTCCACCAGAGACTCAGTGAAATTGAAATTGCGGTGAAGATGCCGTATACCCGCGGCTAGACGGAAAGACCCCGTGAACCTTTACTATAGCTTGGCACTGAACATTGACCCTACATGTGTAGGATAGGTGGGAGACTTTGAAGTTGGAACGCCAGTTCTGATGGAGTCGTCCTTGAAATACCACCCTTGTATGTTTGATGTTCTAACGTGGGTCCCTAATCGGGATTGCGGACAGTGTCTGGTGGGTAGTTTGACTGGGGCGGTCTCCTCCTAAAGAGTAACGGAGGAGCACGAAGGTTGGCTAAGTACGGTCGGACATCGTACGGTTAGTGCAAAGGCAGAAGCCAGCTTAACTGCGAGACAGACACGTCGAGCAGGTACGAAAGTAGGTCTTAGTGATCCGGTGGTTCTGTATGGAAGGGCCATCGCTCAACGGATAAAAGGTACTCCGGGGATAACAGGCTGATACCGCCCAAGAGTTCATATCGACGGCGGTGTTTGGCACCTCGATGTCGGCTCATCACATCCTGGGGCTGAAGTCGGTCCCAAGGGTATGGCTGTTCGCCATTTAAAGTGGTACGCGAGCTGGGTTTAGAACGTCGTGAGACAGTTCGGTCCCTATCTGCCGTGGGCGTTGGATGATTGATTGGAGTTGCTCCTAGTACGAGAGGACCGGAGTGAACGAACCGCTGGTGTTCGGGTTGTCATGCCAATGGCACTGCCCGGTAGCTATGTTCGGAACGGATAACCGCTGAAAGCATCTAAGCGGGAAGCCGGCCAAAAGATGAGTCATCCCTTGTACCTTGAGTACACATAAGGGTCGTTGGAGACCACAACGTTGATAGGTGAGGTGTGGAAGCGTGGTGACACGTTAAGCTAACTCATACTAATTGCCCGAGAGGCTTAACCATACAACGCCCAAGGTGTTTGTGATGGTGTGATAAAGAATTCTATCTAGCTTGCTTGTTAAAGACATAAAAACAGTTTTTGCCTGGTGGCAATAGCGCTGTGGAACCACCTGACTCCATTCCGAACTCAGAAGTGAAACGCAGCCGCGACGATGGTAGTGTGGCAGATGCCATGCGAGAGTAGTTCACCGCCAGGCTCCCAA
>NZ_JAUBTI010000192.1:0-5211 GCF_036702415.1 Microcoleus sp. D3_18a_C4
TGACTAATGACTAATGACTAATGACTAATGACTAATGACTAATGACTAATGACTAATGACTAATGACTAATGACTAAGAACTAATGACTAAGAACTAATGACTTTTTAAATGCGCGCCAGCTTAAGATGAGAACTACAAAATAATGATAGATGCCGTAGCCCTGCCCGTAACAGAAGAAAGTCAAGTGGGAGAAGCGCGCCGAATTGCAGTCGCCCTAGCGACCGAAGTCGGATTTAACGAGACCGATCGCGGTAAAGTGGCAATTGTTACCACGGAAGCCGCAAAAAACCTGGTCAAGCACGCCCGCGAAGGAGAACTTTTGCTGCGAACATTAAAAACAGCGGCAGGATATAGCATTGAAATAGTAGCGCTAGACCGCGGCGAAGGAATGGCAAATGTCGCGCTGTGTCTGCGGGACGGTTTTTCTACAGCGGGAAGCCCTGGAACTGGACTGGGGGCAATTAAACGCCTCTCTAGTTTTTTTGATATTCATTCTGTACCAAAACTGGGGACAGCTTTATTAGCGCGGCTGGAACCGACCCAAAATAGCCGGGAAGCATCCCAAAACAGCAATTACTTGGAATTTGGGGTCGTCCACTTGCCAAAAGCAGGAGAGCAAATTTGCGGCGATTCCTGGGCGGCGGAAAATCACCTTGACAAACACCTGATCTTAGTTGCAGACGGGCTCGGCTACGGGGATTTGGCCCAGGAAGCCTCTGGCGAAGCAGTGCGGGTATTTGAGGAAAACGCCAAACTCGCGCCGAAAGCAATTTTAGAGAAAGCGCACGCTGCTTTAAAAAATACCAGAGGAGCGGCTGCGGCGATCGCCCAAATCGATCGTACCCAACAAACAGTTTGTTTTGCCGGAATTGGCAACATCAGCGGTGTAGTTGTCACAGATAACCAAAGCCGCAGCATGGTTTCCTACAATGGCACAGTTGGACATATGATGCGAAAAGTAGCAGAATTTGTTTATCCTTGGTCGCAGCAGTCCCTACTCATCATGCACTCCGACGGTTTGGCGGCGCAGTGGAATTTAAACCGCTACCCGGGTTTAGCCTCCAGACATCCTGCTTTAATCGCAGCCGTGCTCTACCGGGACTTCAAACGCACTCGCGATGACATGACAGTTATAGTAGCCAAGGTAAGAGAAGCAGCGTGAGTTACCCAATCCTGACGACGGAAGTCCGCTTTGAACAAGACATCGTACAAGTACGCCAAAGAGCTCGCCAAATTGCCGCATGGCTGGGATTCGATTCCCAAGTACAAACCCGCATCGCCACAGCAGTTTCCGAAATTGCCCGCAATGCTTTCAAATATGCAGGCGGTGGCAAAGTAGAATTCATTGTGGAAGGGGAATCGCCCCAAATTTTTCGGACTCGGATTTCCGACACGGGGCCGGGAATTGCTGATTTACCGGCTGTGTTAAGCCCCAATTTTCGATCGCAAACCGGCGCGGGACTCGGTTTAGCAGCAGCGAAACGGTTGATGGACGAAGTGAAAATCGACTCTCGGCCCGATCGCGGAACGGCTGTACAATTAATTAAACAGTTTTCCAAACATATGCCCGCGCTGAGTGCGATCGAACTAAATCAATTAGTTGACAAACTAGCGCGCCAAATTCCCGAAGATCCCTATGCCGAAATTCAGCAGCAAAATCAAGAATTACTACGCACTTTAGACGAACTCCGCCAGCGTCAAGAAGAACTCGTACAATTAAATCAACAACTACAAGATACCAATCGCGGAGTCCTGGCACTTTACGCTGAATTGAACGATAAAGCCGAATCTCTCCGGCGCGCCAGCGAACTCAAAACCAGCTTTCTCTCCAATATGAGCCACGAGTTTCGCACTCCGCTAACGGCAATTCTGATGCTTTCCGAAGTATTGTTAAATCGCCTCGACGGAGAACTTTCAGCCGAACAGGAAAAGCAAGTAAATTACATATGCAAATCCGCCGAGTCTCTCGCAGAACTTGTGAACGACTCGTTAGATTTAGCCAAAGTGGAAGCCGGAAAACTAACTGTTCGCTTGGCTGATTTTGAAGTCGAAGATTTGTTCAGCGCGCTACGAGGAATGATGCGCCCCCTGCTTCCCCAAAACTCGCCCGTTTCTCTGATTTTTGAAGCGCCTCTAGAACTTCCAACCCTCACAACCGACGAGGGAAAAGTTTCTCAGATTTTGCGAAATCTGATTTCTAATGCCCTCAAATTTACCGAAGCAGGTGAAGTGCGAGTTGCTGCGGAAATAGGAGACGGGGAAACAATTACTTTTTCAGTGGCAGATACGGGCATTGGCATTTCTCCACGCGACCAAAGGCGGATTTTTGAAGAATTTGTTCAAATAGAAAATCCCTTGCAGAAGGGCCTCAAAGGGACCGGATTGGGATTGTCTCTGTGCAAAAAACTGGCGGAATTTCTAGGGGGAAGCATTAAAATCACCAGTTCACCCGGAGTGGGTTCGACTTTTTTTGTGACACTGCCGATTCTGTATCCGGGAGAGGAAGAAAACCCTTTGGAAATGTCCGCTGCTAAGGGAGATGAAATACCGCTGGCGATCGCACATTCTCGCTCGCCAGCGCCGGATTCAGCAGCAAAAGGCTTGATTGGGGAGGATGAAGATAGTTTTTCGGCATTTGCTGAAAAACTTGCTGGCAGAAATTCATTGTACTGCGATATAGGTCGCCGACGGCGCTGAAGGTTGGGGTTCGGCTGTTTTTTGCCGAACCCAATTTTTATGGACATTATGATGCCGGGTATGACTGAATTTGACGTTTTGGAAGGGTTGAAATGCGATCGAACTACTTGTCAAATAGCTGCGATCGTGATGAATTCAAAACATTTTGGGTAACATCACTTTTTTGCTGTGCGGGATGCTAGGAATGCACGATAAAAAATATTATTCCGATGCGAAGGGAAACGATATCAGGAATTGTAGCTGTTGAGGACTGAAGTCCGATGCTGCAAACCTAATTATATTTTTTCCCCAAATTTTATATGGTTCGTAAGAGAGTTAATTTATAGCAGGCAAGATTTATTTAATTGGCAACAGCATTTAACCTTTGTGCTGTAAAATGTAGCAGTTCTCAGTTGCCGACTATACAGTAGGGACTTACCGAGGGCATATTTTCGTGTGGGCGATCGGCTAAAATCCATGATAAATCTCGTTCTTAGCAAAGTCTCGATTAATAGACCTCTTGCAAAAATGATTAGGACGGGCTCTCCGGCCCATCCCACAAGAAAAAATAACTCTTGTGGGATGGGCCGGAGAGCCCGTCCCATCAATTGAGGAAAAGGATTTTTGCAAGAGGTCTAATAAAAATAATGCAACAGTAGGCCCGTAATCCAAACCCATACCAAATAAGCCATTCCCAATTCTAAAATCGCAAATCTAAAATCTAAAATCTAAAATGGTATGACTTTCATCTCCCTTCAATATGCCCTGTTTCTGTTAGTTTTGTTCGCGGCTTACTGGTTGGTTCCGCTGCGGTGGTGGCGGCTGTTCATCATGCTGGCGGGTAGTTTAATTTTTTACGCTTCGCTGCAAATTTGGTACATTCCTCTGCTGTTAGTCGCTGCTTTGTTTAATTACTGCTTGGGGATGGCGATTGGGGAACCTCTGGATTGGCGGATTGCTAATGAATCTTGGAACCGCCGCCGTTTGTTGCTGCTGTGGATAGGAATTTGCCTGAATGTGTTGCTGCTTCTGGGCTTTAAGTATGTGCCTTTTTTATTGAGTTCGATCGGCACTTTGTTCAATTGGCCTGTAGCTATCGACGGGGCTGACTGGGTGAAAAGTCACGTCATCGCACCCCTGGGATTGAGTTTCTTTTGCTTTGAGTGCATTGCTTATTTGATTGACGTGTACCGAGGCGCGCCTGCTGCTACTTCGCTGCTGCACTTTGCTGCTTACAAGTTGTTTTTTCCCAAACTGATTTCCGGCCCGATTACTCGGTACCACAACTTGATATATCAACTGAAAACCCAGCAATTTCCGACGCCCGATCGCATTTCTGAGGGACTTTGGACGATCGCCTTTGGTGCAGTAAAAAAAGGTCTTTTTGCAGATAACTTGGGAATTTATGTCGATTTAAGCTTTACCAACTTGCAGCGGGCGGGTAGCGAGGATTTGTGGCTGGCGATTTTGGCTTACGGGCTGCAACTTTATCTCGATTTTAGTGGCTATGTTGATATGGCGCGCGGTACTGCTTTGCTGCTGGGTTGGTATTTGCCACCAAATTTTGATTTTCCTTATTTTAGTGCCAGCATAGCTGATTTTTGGCGACGCTGGCACATGACTTTAGGCGATTGGCTACGCAATTATTTGTATTTTCCTTTGGGGGGTTCGCGAGTCGGTTTGTGGCGCACTTGTCTGAATTTGTCGATCGTCATGTTAATTGCGGGAATTTGGCACGGGGCGGCTTGGGGATTTATTGTGTGGGGGGGTTTACACGGTTTAGCTTTGGCGGTTCACAGGCTGACTGATGTGCTGTTTAAGCGGTGGCGGATCGAGTTTTTGTGGGAAAATCCGATCGGTATTGCGATCGGTTGGCTGTTGACTCAGGCGATGGTTTTTGGTAGTTGGATCTTTTTCCGACTTCCCGATTTAAAGGATTCTGGATGGGCGATTTCGCATTTGTGGGGACACACTGCTGACGTGCAGTTTGCTGAGAAAGTTTATATAGAAGCTTTGGGTTTAGATAGAGTGAGTTTAGCTTGGATGTTGGCTGCTTTGGCTGTGGCGATGCTGGGGAATTATGCGTTGAGTCGGGGTTTGAAATTGGAGTTAAATTGGCCGATGAAATTGGTGTTAGTGCCGCTTTGTTTGTATGCGGTTTGGGTGTTGGCTCCCGAAGGCGGTTTGCCTTATATTTATTTTGATTTTTAGGGTATTATTTAAGTCGCCTTCTGAACAGGCAAGATGCCTGTTCCACAAGAAAATCTACTCTTTGTGGAACAGGCATCTTGCCTGTTCTTGACAAGGGTGCAAGATGTCAGTCGAAGTGATTACCCGCTACCTATTAGTGTCAACTTAAGCTTTTAGTCCGTCAGTCCTCCCGCTCACCCAACAGTCCGCCAGGGAATGAATTCCCTGTCTCATAGCGAAAGTCCTCTCAAAGAGGACTGAAGAACTCATTAGGAATGAGAATTAAATAACTTCCACAAGTTTGTGGGATGGGCGTCCCGCCCGTCCTTTTTGGACGGGCGGGA
>NZ_JAUBTI010000193.1:0-5061 GCF_036702415.1 Microcoleus sp. D3_18a_C4
CGCAACATTTGTTCTTGAACACCTGGGTTAGAATCTGCTTATACGTCCGGTGAGGCTGGCAACCACCGCCACTAACTCGGCAGCATCTACGGGTTTGGTCAAATGTATCTGAAAACCTGCTAATAGTGCCTGCTGACGATCGTCATTCCGGGCATAAGCCGTCAGCGCGATCGCCGGTAGCCTACCGCCCCGCTGCGCTTCAAGTTGACGCAACTTACGGATCAGGGAGTAGCCATCCTCATCCGGCATCCCAATATCGCTCACTAAAACATCGGGGCTGCGATCCGTTGCGGTTTCGATAATGGTCAAGGCGTCCTTTACCGAAGCAACAGCCATGACATCAGCACCATACTTTTCGAGAATCGTGGTCAGCAACTCTAGCGCGTCAGCCTCGTCCTCTACCACTAAGATTTTTAAGCCTTCAAGGGTCGGCGAGCCCTGAAACCTCCCCTTCGCCTCGACGATCGAGTTTAATGGCTCTGGATCGCTGGGTGGTAGATGGATAATCATCACAGGAAGTTTGACTGTAAAGGTCGTCCCCTGTCCTATCCCTGGACTCACTACCGTTACAGTCCCGCCATGTAATTCAACTAATTGACGCACAATGGCTAACCCTAAACCCAACCCCCCATAACTGCGAGTGGTCGTGCTGTCGTGCTGGCTGAAGCGATCGAAGACAAACGGTAGAAATTCCGAGCTGATGCCTGCCCCAGTGTCGCTGACAGTAATTTCCACATGGGAATTAACCCGCTGCAAACGAATCTCGACTCGCCCGTCTTTAGGCGTAAATTTGAGGGCGTTAGAAAGTAGATTCCACACAACTTGCTGCAACCTATCGGCATCACCCAAGAGCGGGCCAACTTCAGAATCGAGCCGGCTTTGCAGGCGAATTGACTTTGCCTCAGCCGCCAAGTGTACAGACTCAATCGCCGATTCAATCACCGGCACGAGGTTGACAGGACGGACTTGGAGGCGCAGTTTACCTGTGATGATGCGAGAAACATCGAGGATGTCTTCGATGAGCTGGGCTTGAGACTTCGCGTTTCGCTCGATCGTCTCCAAAGCCCGCGCCACCTTATCCTCACTCAGGTTTTTCTGCCTTAACATCGTTGACCACCCTAAGATCGCGTTGAGAGGAGTTCTGAGTTCATGAGAAAGAATCGAGAGAAACTCATCCTTGGCACGGTTGGCGGCCTCTGCGTCTGCCCGAATTATTTGTTCACGCATCAATAATTCGTCTTTGGTGCGATTAGAGGCTTCCAGTTGGGCAGTGCGTTCCTGCACCCGTTGCTCTAGCTCCACATTAATCGCCTGGATACGGCGGCGACTCTCTTCTAGTTCCTGGTTTGTAAGGGCGAGTTGGGCTGGACTTGGCGCATCGAGCGCCACTGGAATTAAGGGAATCAGTAAAAAGGTGAATGTATAGAAAGACCAAACACCAGTGAGAGCTTTGATCACTCCTGAAACCCAATAAATGGGGTGCCAAAGTGTCACTATTCCCATCAGGTGCGTCGTGCCACATAAGGCAAAGATAAAAAAGAAACCAACCAGCAGCATCACCGTGTGGGCAGGCAGATCCTTACGCCCATTGGTAAAGTAAACAATGGCAACCGCCACCGAGTAATAAGCGAGGGTAGTCAAGGCATCTGACGTTAAGTGCAGCCAGACTAACCCCGGTTTCCAGAGGTAACAATGCCCGTGGGGAATGAAATTACTAGAAAAGAAGGTGCTCAAGAGGTTAGGCATATTAGTTTACGGCGCTGTCAAGTTAATTTAGGGGTGTCATCAATTCAACCCGATGACGGCAGCAACCAGAAGAATCGCACGCCGGAAAGTTCACCGCCTGACGGGTGATAGCGCGTCGCGATTCCCTGATACTGCTTCAGCTTGGGGACAAAGTTCTTAATCAAATCACGGGGTTTGTAAAATTCAGCATCGTAAGTTTGCAGGGTCTTGCAATTGCGGCGAGGTGAAATGACGGTGGTCTTCCCCTCGGCATTGAGGCGGTCAATCACACGCTGATCTGGATCATAGCCCTTGTTAGCCAGCAGTGTATCCGCCACCAGTAATGGCTGCAGTTGGTCGCCTCCTGCTCGCGTCACCAGTTTGTCGGGGGGTGAGGTGAAACCCCAACGGATTGCCCAACGCATCCACGCGATCGCATGAATCTTGTTACTCAATCGCCCTTTGCTGTCTCCAATTGCTTCATTCCTACGCTCCTCAAAAAGCTCAGCAGGAAGATGTTTCTTTCAAGTGGGAAAATGCCTGAATTAAAACTAAGTGTACCGCCGGGAAATAGTGCGTAAATGTGCTTTAATATGTGTCGTCAAAATTCGCTCCTAAAAACGAAAATAAAAAATGTTAGAGTTCGATCGCCTATTCCAAACAATCGAAGAATTAGTAATGCTGCACTCACCCAGCGGTGCGGAATCGGAAATTAACCAGCGGTTGATGGAAAAATTCGCCGCCCTGGGAGTGAATGCTTGGCTCGATCGCGCGGACAATGCGATCGCCCTAATTAAGGGTCGCAATCCCGAAAAGTCGATCGCCATTACCGCCCACAAAGACGAAATTGGCGCCCTAGTTAAAACCATAGGCGAGAGTGGCCGCGTGGAAGTCCGCAGATTGGGCGGTGCATTTCCTTGGGTTTACGGCGAAGGCGTGGTGGATTTGCTCGGAGACAAGCAAACAATTAGTGGCATTCTCAGCTTCGGTTCCCGCCATGTTTCTCACGAATCTCCTCAGAAAGCTCAGCAGGAAGATGTTTCTTTAAAGTGGGAAAATGCCTGGATCGAAACTAAGTGTACCGCCGAGGAATTAGCCGAGGCCGGAATTCGACCGGGCACGCGGATGGTGGTGGGAAAGCACCGCAAGCGCCCGCTGCGGTTGAAGGACTGGATAGCGAGCTACACTCTGGACAACAAGGCTTCAGTGGCGATTTTGCTGGCTCTGGCGGAATGTTTGAAAGAGCCTGCGGTGAATGTTTATTTGGTAGCGTCGGCGAAGGAGGAGGTTGGGGCGATCGGAGCTTTGTATTTCACCCAGCGCCAGCCGTTGGACGCGCTGATCGCTTTGGAAATTTGCCCTCTGGCACCGGAATACCCGATTCGTGACGGCGAAAACCCGGTTTTGCTGGTTCAGGACGGCTACGGAGTCTATGATGAAGGATTGAACGCCCAATTGCGCGCAGCCGCCGCAGCAGCTCATGTAGAGGTGCAGTTGGCGGTAATTAGCGGTTTTGGGAGCGATGCTTCGATCGCCATGAAGTTCGGCCACGTAGCCCGCGCCGCTTGTTTGGCTTTCCCCACCCAGAACACCCACGGCTTTGAAATTGCTCATCTCGGGGCGATCGGCAATTGCGCCGCCATCCTCAAAGCCTACTGTGACGTGCTTTGGGACGAGTAGAAAAAAAAGTTTCGCAAAGTAGTTGACAGATTGGGAAAGATTAGTTAAGGTAATAAAGGTGCGGAACACAAGCAAACGCAACGACGCGCCCCCATCGTCTAGAGGCCTAGGACACATCCCTTTCACGGATGCGACGGGGATTCGAATTCCCCTGGGGGTATTGAAAATTTAAGTCTGATATCCAAGTGATATCTAGTATGTGGGGTGGGCATTTTGCCCGCCCTTATTGCTATTAGGACTTACGCACGGATAGCCAGAAACCGGGTTTTTGCCCAGAAGAGGCGTGACAGCCCGCAGCAACAGCAAAAACCGGCTTTATTTAGTTTGGTTTCTGGTGCATCGTTGAGCGATTTACCCTGGATTATTGAGCGGATACATAGGCTCAATATAGTTGAACACTTAGACAGCTAATAGCAGCAAAGGGGAGTGCGATGTACATACCTGTTACTTTCGACGGCGGCATCCAAAGGAACGAAGCAATAGAAATAAAAGTTAGAAACTTTAAAGACTTAAACTTACAGGAAAGACATATTGAAGAGTTCTTACGCAAAAACATTAATTTGCTCTTTGGGGATGACCAAACTCTTCTAGTTGTAGGTCAACAAGTTCGTAATGCGAGTAACGGGATTAGCGACCTGACTGCCATTGATGCAGATGGCAATATTGTTCTAATCGAGATTAAACGCGACGTACAAGACATCAAAGCCAGAAAAGAACCTTTTGAATTTCAAGCTATCAGGTATGCCGCGAGTTATGCCAAAATTTCTACACCTGAATCCCTTGTAGAGTTGGTCTATAGTTCGTATATCGAGATACACAAAGATGAGTATGAATTAGGTGATTTGACTCCTAGTGAAAAAGCGAGACGAGAGTTGAATAAATTCTTGTCAAGCAATGACGCACTCAAAACCTTTAACAAAAAACAACGAATAATACTTATAGCCTCATCCTTTGATGAGCAAACCCTTTCTGCTGTTGCTTGGTTGATTGCAAATGGGGTAGACGCCCTCTGTCTTAATATCACTCCTGTTTTTATGGGAGAGCAAGGTTTTTTGAGGATTGAGAAAATTTTGCCTCCGGCACAACTGGATGATTTTTACGTGGGTTTAGCCGGAGAAGGTTCTACAATTAAGGAAGAAATTATATCCACTGATTCTGGGTTTAATAGAACTTGGCTACCTCGAATGGACCAGTTGTTTGAGTGGGAATTAATCAAAGCTGGGGATAGCATTGAAATTAAAGAGTTTGAAAGCTCTGAAGCTATAATAATTGATGATACATTGGTCAGATTTAATGGGGAAGAAATCTCCTATAATAATTGGGGAAAGAAAGTTACTGGTTGGTCTTCTATAAGTATTTATGAATGGGCAATGCTTAGTTCGATTAAGAAGACATTACATGAACTAAGGATGGAAAAAATGGCAGAGTTGGAAGAAGCCAAAGCCAGTCAAGGTGAAAAAGTTCAAAACGAAGAGGTTGGATAGATTACATATAAAGTTGCGAGAAGGGATATTAGATCGTGTCCGCTCGATCGAGCGAAATTCCTGTAGTAGGTTGGGTTGAACTTAGTGAAACCCAACAACAGTTGATGTTGGGTTTCATTATTATATAGCAATCATCAATCTCGCAACTTCAGCAACGGTTCAATCTGCTGCC
>NZ_JAUBTI010000194.1:0-4537 GCF_036702415.1 Microcoleus sp. D3_18a_C4
CCTCTTTTAACTATGGGGTCTTTTTTTTGGCCAAAATACGGCTTTGGGGCGGACTATTTCCCGCGCATGGGTAGAAGCAGTGCGATTCGTTGAAACGTGAATCACGGTGAAAGCCCGTGCGCGACCTGAAATGGTCGTTTAGTCTGGGAAGCCCTCTTCCTTAGAGGATTCACACGGGAGCATCTCAGTTATGGAATAAGTAGAAATACTTAGGCAAAAGCCAGATTAAGATAAGAGCAGCGATGCTTGAGAACTTGAGAAATATTGTTGCGGTTCCATTGAGCGCCGGATATTTTAATTCTACGCCCAATCTGCTTAATGGTCGATTCGACCGCACCGCTGCCAATTGTAATTCCTTGAGATTGAAAGGAATGGTAGTCAGGTATGCGTAGTTGATGTCTTTCAAGATAAGCCAGAAAGTTTTTAACTTTCTGAGCATCCCCATCTGCAAAAGTAGCGATAGCTTCCTTAATTCTGCCATACCATAGGCTAGTTTCAACGTTTCTTAACTGCTTCTGAGAACCACCGAGCTTATAGAGATTTTCTTTCAAATGATACCAGTCAAGTATTTCGCGCCTTTGCTCCGGTGTGGAGATGTTCGCCATTAAATTCCACACCCCTGGATGACCATCGCCCAAACAAGTAATCGTTTCTGACAAAGGCTGACGATTGACCCAATCTACCAAGGCTTCATTTTCAAGAAAGAATGCAGCATGGGCTTGTTGGTGTAAAGTCACCGCTTTATAGTCTCGCCACTCACTAGCTTTTCCTTGAGCTGTCCTCAATCTTGCCTTACCGCCGTCTATACTTAGATCTGTCACGGTTTGCTCTGCAATGACTTCAACGAATTCTTGCCGATGGACTAGACGTTGTTGGGTGCTGTGGTCAACATATATTCCCGTCAGTTGCTTCAAATCTCTTGCTGAAGACGGCGTATGAAACATTTGCGCTCAGCAATAAGCCACTTGCTTCAAGTTGTGGACTCAATCGGGTTCGTTTCTTCAATCCCAGTTTCTGGCGCAAGTTTCTCACTGACTTGCCATACTCCCAGACAGGTTTGAATCCCTCTTAGTCTCCCTGCCCTTGTTTTGCTGTTGCTGTTTAAAAAAAATTCCGATCTCTGGCGCTACTTGTCTTAGTACATGGTCTCTGACTGCTAGTTCAATGCTAGCAAAGTCTTTGAGTTGTTCTTTTGGTGTATTCTTGAGAAGTATGGCGGCAGCAGCCTGCAAATCTTCTTGTAAAATTTTACTTTCTTCGGCTGTCATCTATTTTTCCTGATATATTTTGTCCTATTGTCTCACACTTTATGTCTGAGTACAAATACTCATTGCATAACTGAGATGCTCCCAATGGTTGACACCATAATTGCTGTGGCTCTTGACTTAATTAATCCGAAACATCTTAAAAACTGGTTTACTAATTGCTGCTACTGTACCTCATAAGATCCGGAAGTGCTGTAAGGACTGAAAAATAAATAACTTGATGAATTACTAAGTTGGAGGTACGGCTCTATAGTTCCATTTTGGCAAGTATTCATCAAAAGTAATTTGCATATTGTTTTTAAAGTTATTAGCTATCTTTCGACCAATTTTATAGACTTTATCAAGCACATTTGCAACTACAGATAGCCCGGTTTTAGTGTGAGTTTTTTCTACCAGGTATTTGACTAATTCTATATTGGTAAAAATTACTCCTTGACAAGCTCTAGTAACATGAGGAAAGAGTCGATGTTCGATGGGATTATATTTAGATGTATAAGGAGGGTAATGGGCAATTCTTATCTCAATTCCGATTTCATTAACTAACTTGTGTAAATCTTCTTTAAAGATATAATGATTAGCATTGTTACTACCTCCACCATCACACTTTGCTAAAATTGAAGTGGCATTCGGGTAGAGAAATTTTCCATAATTATTCCACCAAATTTTCAGGGATTCACAAGCAAATTCACTTGTATCTTTACTATTGCCTAATGTTATATATCCTCGATTTTCTTGAGCATCATAAATCCCATGTGGAATTACTTTTCCGTGACCTAAGCTCCAAAAATCACGATCAAAAGTAGTGACAGGCTCGGTTGTATAGAGAGTTCCCGGACGATATAAATTCCCTAAAACTTCTTTTTTTTTGTATCAAAACTAATAATGGGATTACCCGCTTTTCTATACTCTGTATCGAGTCTAGCAATATTTTCAAATTGAGCATTACGATTTTTATTAATTCCTGTCGTCTGTTTTTTTTGTGCTTTTCGCTTCACATATCCATGTTTTTTTAGGAGTTGTCCTACGAGAGGAAGATTCACACAAAATCCGGCGTTTTTTAGTCCGACAGCTATTTCTTTATGCGTCAAATTAGTCCATTTAATTAGCTCATTCATTGGGTCTCCTGCTGTCTGGAACTTTAAGACTTCTAAAAAGGCTTCATCAATACCGCTCCTGGTAGCTAAAATACTTTTTATTCCTCCTCCTTTTTTTCTGATCCTTAAATTATTAATAGTCGTTTCATTCATTGTTTCTAAATCTTTAATTCCCTGGACAATAGTATTTCGACTGCATCCGCAAAGTTTCATTATATAGCTAATTCCACCCCATCCCAATTTTTGTGCCTCGATCGCTGCATACCTTCTTTTATCCTTTTCTGATAAAGAGTTATAAATTTTCTTTATTTCCGACTCAATTGAACTAGAATAAAACATAGGTTTAAAGGTCAGATAAAGTGGTAGAATAGAAAAATCCCTGGCGCGTTTCTATCAATTTTAGACAAAATAGCAATCAGGGCGCTGTTTTTGATTATATCCGACAATCCATCAAGTTATTTATTTTTCAGTCCTAAGTAAGCACATCGATGAGCCAATACCTGCCCAATATGTTCTGATTTCCAACTTGCTCCAGATATTTTAATTCTTCTACCTATTTGCTTAATTCCTGATTCTACTGCCCCAGAACCAATCGAACAGATGTCATTTCTCTGGAAAACTTCGTAATTAATAATTCTTTCTTTATGCTTTTCTAAATACTTACAAAAATTCACTGCTGGATTTTTCTTCAAGTGTATGAATAGTGCTATTGCACTTTTTACATTTCCTTGCCCTAAGTATGTTTCCGCTTGCTTCAATCGCTTAATTGAACCCCCCACATAAGTGAAGATTTTCATTCAAATGATACCAATCTAGAATTTCTCTTCTGTCCTGTTGACAACTAATTTCTTTAAATATATTCCATACACCATCATGTCCATCCGCTAGACAAGTTACTGGTTTGGCTAGTGGTTGTTTATTTGCCCAATCAATAATGATGTCATTTCGATCGAAACTGGCTACTATGCCTGCTTCCGACACAATTGCTTTATAGTCTTTCCACTCAGATTTTTCTCCGAGTGGTGTTATCAATCGTGCTTTTCCACCGTCTGCACTTAAGTCGGTAATATCTGCTGTTGCGTAAGGCTGCTCAAATTTTTGATAATGTACTAATATGAGTTGTGTCGAGAGCTGGAACCGTAATCCCTGTTATATATTCAATATCTTTGGCTGCATGTTGATATGCAACATTAGCACTCAGTCTTAAACAACAGTTTTCTAAATGTGGACTCAATCTACTCCCGCTCCCACACCCTAGTTTATCTGCTTGCTTTTGGATGATGCTTAAATCACCTAATGTACTTTTTAATTTCTTTACCCTTCCTACTTTTGTGCCACTAGCTGAGTAGATAAAAAAAATCCGATTTGCGGTGTCACATGAGTTAACACCTTATCTTTAACTGTGAGCTCGATATCTTCTAATGCTTTCAAAGATTCCGGGTCACAATCAGCATACAGAATTGCCGAAATAGCTTCTACATGTGTTTGAATCGCCTGTTGCTCTTCGTCCGTCATAGTTCAATCGCCATTAATTAAGACATCATTATTATCGCCGATTTTGCCCAAAAATAGCTCAAAATCTCTGCCCTAGTATTTTTGGGTATTTATACTCACTGCAAAAGTGACACGCTCCCTACCAGCCTCCGTCTGATAGGTAATCGAACACAATTTTACCTGTTTCGTCTGCTTGGAAAATCCCGGAGTCGAAAGAAATGTTATTTTGAGTTGCTGGTTTGGCTGTATCGCCTGTGATTGCGTCGGTTTGAGTGGTGGATATTTGCGGTTTTTCGGGGATGTTTTTGGTTGTTGGTGTTGAATCTTTGTTGAGGATGAAGGGGTCTATCTCTGCTTGTTGGGGAGGTATTTCTGGGTTATTGTCGAGGATTTGGTTGTTTGATGGTAATAGTTCAACGCTGGGGTTTGTGGAGGATGTTTCGTTATACCAATTCACTATGAAGGTACACTAAAATATAGGGTAAAAGTAGAGGAAATCGAATATGGCGAACAAACTTCAGGTACAAATCCAGGAAACGGTTGAGGAACTAGAGCATCGACTCGAAGGTCATGCGACCGCCGTAAATAAATAAAAATTACTGGTACTATACCATTAGTGACAAGTTAAGGTGAGGGGTAAATTGTCAAGGGGGTATTTACATTGGTTAAAAAATAGATAAAACT
>NZ_JAUBTI010000195.1:0-4459 GCF_036702415.1 Microcoleus sp. D3_18a_C4
CTGAGTTTTATCTATTTTTTAACCAATGTAAATACCCCCTTGACAATTTACCCCTCACCTTAACTTGTCACTAATGACTGTTGACTGCTGACTAATGACTAATGACTCATGACTAATTAAAATCGCTTTACCCAATCTTCGCCGACGCGAAGCGTCAAGTCAGAATTGATTTCACCGGTAGAAGATGCTTCAATTTTACCGCCGCCTAACTCTTTTCGCAGTAAATTCGCTGCCTCTAAATCTCCTTGCTGAACAATAATTTGACTTTGACGCTGCTTCTGGGGCGAATCCTGCACTACAGATACATTAAAAAAGCCCTTTTTCCTGAGAAAGTCAGCAACCTTTTTTGCGGTTGTCGGTTTGCTAGAAGCGTTTTGGACAGCTATTTTGAGGTTTTTGGGCAACAGGGAGTCGCTAGGATTGCGAATTCGTGCTTGTTCAAAATCCGGCACGCTCTGGTTCAAGTATTGTGTCATAATGCGATCGCGCCCGATCGCATCTACAATCCAATAACTCCTCAAATCGGCTTGTTCTGAACTAGAACTTCCAGGCAACATTACCATTTTAAAATTCTCTCGCTCCAATTGCAAACCGAAATTGGCCAGCGTCAATATTTCCTCATAATTTAGGTTTGTATCCACATATTTTTGCATCAATCGAACAATTTGTGGCAAGCGCACCAATACTGATGGACTTGCGAGGCGATCGCGAATAGCTTGAATTAAAGATTGCTGCCGCTGAATGCGGCCGATATCTCCTAAACCATCGTTGCGAAATCGAGCAAATTGTTCTGCTTGTTCTCCGTTGAGAGTTTGCCATCCCTGGCCTAAGTTTATTTTTAACTTTTGGGCGGTATCTGTATAGGACATTGGGCGAGGTACAAATACCTCAACTCCGCCTAACAAATCGACTAATTCCCGAAACGCACTGCTGCTGACTCGCACGTATCGTTCAATTTTCGTATTGTTCAGCATACTGCTAACCAATCGCGTCGCCAAAGCTGCTCCTCCTCTAGCATTGGCTTCGCTAATTTTGCTGAAGCTAATTCCGGGAACTTCGACTTTAGTATCTCGCGGGACTGAAAGCAAACTAATAGATTTATCTCTAGGATCGAGGTGAAATAAGAGTATTGTATCGCTGCGACCGTTAAATATCTTAGGGCCATTGGCGGCAGATTCCGGCACGCGGTCAATTCCCAATATCAAGATATTAACTGGTCGCGATAGGCGGTATGCAGAGCGGTTGGAGGATAGATAGTCAAAGCCAGTCGCCTCTAATACTCTATTGATAATTGGCGGTTCCACGGGAGCTAAAAGGGCGGTAATTGCCCCCAATGTGGCGGAGATGGCGGCTGTGAAAATTAGGAAAAATAGCCCCACTATATACAGGAAGAATTTAGGCTTTTTTCGAGAGATTTGATCGACTGGTGTAACAAAGTCTCTTTTAAAAATTGACAAGTTTTTCATTGACTTGCTGTTGATTATTGCAGTTTTTCAGCTTTGCAGTAAAACATGGGCGGTGCTTCGGGAAAGTATTTGAACATAGCCGGACACAGCCAGCCTTCGAGATTTGTCGATTCCCACCGATACCAGTTACCGCCGTACTCTGCTTTCAACCACAGCATTTCTGCTTGATATCCGGGAAATGGGTTGGCTGAAAATAAAAGTCGGAAACCTCGATCGGCATTGGGAATGTCTGCGACAAGCGCGTTAATCATTTCGGGGACGCCCTGAACAAATGGTTCTCGGACAAGTCCGACTCGCTCGTCGTCAAAAACCCAGGTGTACTGTTCGCGATAGGGGTAAATTACCATCATGGCATTGGACATGGTATTCGCCTCTTTTCATTTCCTTTTTTTGTCGGCAAAAATGCAACTGTTGATACATTATATTCTGTGGCGCGGAAGTTGTGCGCTATCCGATTTGACAACCCTGTTTAAAATTAGGAATTTTAGCGGGTTATTTACAAACTTTATTCGGTTGGGGCGGATTGGTTAAGTGTAGGTCGATCGGGCTTTAGATGGTTTTTTTTTCTTTTTTATTTTCGGTAAATGGTAGCAAAATTAAAGACGCTTAAAGGTGATTCAGTGCAGGATTTTTTCTTTTAATTGTGCCTAGTTTTATCCCCCTTATTACCTTTTTAGTAATGATATCATGTCCGCTCGATCGCCCATAATACAATTGCCGGGGCGGGTTTGTGAGATTGTGTGTTTTTGGCAAATATTATTGGTGAACCCGCCCCTACAGGAATCAGGGTAATCGATCGGACATGATATGATAAATAGTTTTTATTTACCCAAACTATGAGGGCGGACACCCTAACTACAAACCTTTAACTGTTTGTAGTTGGGTGTTATGTTTGTTTCCGGGAAAATCCCGCTCAAGTTCTCGTCAGCTCAACCAGCGCCTTAGCTAAATATTGATACTGTGGCAAAGTATTGTATAACTGAGCCGAAATCCTCACCAACTGCTTACTAGCATCAGGCCAAGGAATCACCGGAACTTCAATTTTAAAAATCTCCCACAGCGCCTCTTGCAAAGGTGGAATTCCTCCCTTTGCAACCACATCAGACTGGCAGTCTGCCAGCGGCACAACAGCCATCGAACCCACCATTTCATCAGGACAAGGCAGCGGCAAATCTAATTTGTCCGCCAATATTTTTCTCCCCGCCAACGCCAAAGCATGATTTTTTGCCCTCAATTCCGGCCAGCCGCCGCTCAATAAAGAACCCATAAAATCAATAGCTACAGGCACGCACAAATAGGGGCTAGGATCTACTGTTCCCATCCAGTCAAATTCTAGTTGAAAGCGCGATTTATCAGCGCGCGGCGAATTAGCACCGTGACTGATCGTAGTTGGGCGAATGGCATCTTGCTTGTCGCGCCGCACGTATAAAAATCCCGCACCTTTCGGCGCGCACAGCCACTTGTGGCAATTTCCCGTATAGTAAGCCGCGCCAATTTCATCTAAATTCAGTGCTACCATTCCCGGCGCGTGAGCTCCGTCTACCAATACATCCACGCCACGGTTAGCTAACTCGCCCACTAACTGTTTGATGGGAAAGATTAAACCAGTTTGACTCACAACGTGGTCTAATAAAGCTAACTTTGTTTGCGGTGAAATGCACTTAATTATTGCTTCAATAATTTGGTCGGGTGACTCAATGGGAAAGGGGACTTCTGCTACTATTACTTTAGCGCCTGTACGCTCGGCTACAAAATTAAGTGTGTTGCGGCAAGCGTTGTATTCCTGATTTGTCGTTAGCAATTCGTCGCCCGGAGAAAAACAGATCGATCGCAAAACTGCATTTACTCCCGTCGTCGCATTCGGCACAAAAGCCAAGTCATCCTCACTCGCACCGATAAATGCGGCTAACTGATTTCTCGCATTATCCAACAAGGGTTCAAATTCCCGCAGTAAAAAGCGCAATGGTTCTCTTTCGAGTTGTTCCCGAAAACTGGTTTGCGCTTCCAGTACGGGAATGGGACAAGCCCCAAAAGACCCGTGATTGAGGAATGTTATATTGCGATCGAGCAACCAATATTGGTTAATCATTAGTAATTAGTAATTAGTAATTAGTCAGTAGTCATTAGTCATTAGTCATTAGTCAGTAGTCAGTAGTCATTAGTCAGTCAACTGTCAACGGTCAACTGTCAACTGTCAACCGTTCACCATTTTACCTTTTAATTGCTCAAACTCTTCTAATGTATTGCAATTCGATAACATTACTGCTTCTCGTTCCCCTACAGGTAGAGGGATTGCGGGGATTTGATTTAACCACACTTGAAAGGAACGTCCCCCTTTGTCAATAAAACTTTGCAAGCTGGGCAGAGATTGTTGGCGGTAGAAGCCGCACAAAGGCTCCCAGCGCGAATTTTGATAAGGCACAACTGCTAAAGTTGATGGGGGAAATTCTGTTAACTGACTCGCCCAACTCTGAATAATCTGGGCATCCAACAAAGGCAAATCGCAAGCTAACAGTAAAATCCATTCTGCCGCAATTTCTCTCAATCCCTGAGTCAATGCAACCAAAGGCCCGGAGCCCGGATTGTACTCTACCAGAAATTGGGATGTTTCGGTTAAGGTCGATCGATAGCGATCGGGCCAAGCAGTCAGAACATAAACTGCTGGCCCTACAACTGCCGCCACTTCCAACGCCCGCTGCAATAGGGATTTCCCCTCTATTTCCAGTAGAGCTTTATCCCTACCCATCCGCGAACTTTGACCGCCTGCAAGCACAATTACAGCAATTTTATGATTAGTCATTAGTCATTAGTCATTAGTCAGTAGTCAGCAGTCAGCAGTCAGCAGTCAGTAGTTATCGCAAGAATTGTCTGTTTTGAACAGGCAAGATGCCTGTTCCACAATAATTATTGGAGATGTCTAGGGCGTCGGTTCAGTATTAGGAGTTGACAAAAAAAGGACTTTATGAAATTAGCCAGTGCATGAGTTCGACTCT
>NZ_JAUBTI010000196.1:0-4027 GCF_036702415.1 Microcoleus sp. D3_18a_C4
GGCAAGATGCCTGTTCCACAAAGAGTAGATTTTCTGCTTGTGGAACGGGCATCTTGCCCGTTCAAAAAGCTTATTGACAATGGTGCATTTCAGTTATAACTCACCTTCTGCACCCTTTTCAATAACAGGCAAGATGCCTGTTCCACAAAGAGTAGATTTTCTGCTTGTGGAACGGGCATCTTGCCCGTTCATAAAAATCTATAAGCAGCGGATCAAACCACTTTTCGCGTAAGTATTAATTATCAAAACAACGCCGATTTTAGAGCTTTATTTTCAATAAATCTCAAATCGACCAAGCCCAAAACCGGAGTAGGTTCCAAAATCGGAGTTAATATCAATAATAAGCTGTAGCGAATTCAAATTTTATGTTTCACGGCGAGGCGGAAAAAGCGTCAAATCCTCTCGCCTTCTCCCCTCTCTCCTTCCCCTCGTTAGCCATAACAGGCAATGTATATGGGTAGCAACTAAAAGCGGGGCTTAGTTGCTGCCGGTAAAAGTCACTAGGGGGAACTTTGACTGAGCTTCAGTCATCGGGCGCCGTCTGCCTTCCTCTTGCCAGTAGTTGATTACTTCTGTGGCTTGGTTGAGGATTTCGACGCGATCGTTGTCAGCAATCCAGTGTTTGGCTTCGAGTTCGTTTTTGAGGTCTTCCCACGCATCTTTGCGGGGCCAGAAAAAGTAGGATGTCAGCGGGCTAGTTCCTTTGCCGACAACTTGGTCAACGGCGAGGGCCACATTCTCTTCTAGCCAGAGAACTTTTAAGATGAACTTGGACAAGCAAACCTCCAGGGTTCCGATCGAACTTGTTAAAAATTTCTACAATCGCTAAGCGTAGCACACTCTGTTCGATAATTGGTCATCGGCCATGAAAAGTTTTGTGGCGCGGCTGGTTTTAGCGCCACTCAGGGGCTGGGAACAGATAAAATTTGGGTTCTCACCGCAATACGCTTGGGCCCGAGCCCGATCCCCCCTAGCCAAGGGCGGGCACGGGGAGTAGGGGTAGCACCGCCCCTACGAAGGGGGGTAGGGGGTGGGACAAGAAGTTACTCTTGCGTCCCCCAACAATCAGGGGGATTGAGGGGGATCTCGCCCGGAATAAACAGTTTTCACCCAAGCTTATTGGTTTTCACCGGCCCTAGGTACAAGGATGGTTAAATTGTGAACAGAGTTATTTTAGTCTTCGACATTGATGGTGTGGTGCGGGATGTGTCCGGTTCCTATCGGCGGGCGATCGCCGATGCGGTGGAACATTTCACGGAGGGTGCTTTTCGCCCGAATTCTCTCGATATCGACTCTCTGAAGTCTGAGGGTGTGTGGAATAATGACTGGCAGGCGTCTTTCGAGTTAGTTTGCCGTTATTTTGAGGGGATTGGACGATCGAGAAACGAACTCGCTGTCAACTATGACGAATTAGTGGCTTTTTTCCAAAGTCGCTATCGCGGGCCTGATGAGAAAAATTGGACTGGTTACATTTGCGATGAACCGCTGCTGTTAAGTCCGGCTTATCTGGAAAATTTAACGGTTGGGGGCATGGTTTGGGGCTTTTTTAGCGGGGCGATGCGGGATGAAGCTGCTTATGTTTTGTCAGGGAAACTAAGTTTAAATTCCCCGGTGTTGGTGGCGATGGAAGATGCACCGGGAAAACCCGATCCGGCTGGACTTTTCGCGGCAATTGAACAGTTGGAAACTCTGCACGGTTTAGAAAAAAATTTGCCCGTGATTTATGCGGGAGATACTGTTGCGGATATTTACACGGTTGTGAAGGCGCGGGAAGTGCAACCAAATCGGGTTTGGCTGGGGGCTGGAATTTTGCCACCTCATGTTTTGGATGATGCTGTGCGCTGTGAGGCTTATGCTGCAGGGCTGGAAAATGCGGGTGCTGCAGCGGTTTTCAGGAATGTCGAGGAGTTGACGGCTGCGCGGATTTTGGAATTAGTTCAGTAGGCCTCTTGCAAAAGTCCTTTTCATAAATTTATTGGACGGGCAAGATGCCCATCCCACAAGAGTTATTTTTTCTTGTGGGATGGGCATCTTGCCCGTCCTAGTTATTTTTGCAAGAGGTTGAGTAGGCCAGTCAGTCTGTTGGCTACGCATTCTGCACCTTATTTTATTGACAAAGAAAGGTAATTTTGTTAAAAAATTTGGCAGCTTATCCTATTGACAAATAAATGTAGTTTTGTTACATTTGTTTGTCAATTTTTGCATCTTTGAGTTGACAATATCTGCTGCTGCGGCTTAGTACAGAGTAGAGGTCAATCTCTAGGAGAATGCAACTATGTTAGTTTCGCGATCGACTGATAAACAACCTACCCTGGAAGAAACTCGGCAACTAGAAAAGCTCCAAGCCCAAATCGAGCGAGCTGTTGCTAACGGCAAGATATCTAAGCAAGAAATGGAAGACATTAAGAGAGCAATTTGTGCGGACGGAAAAGTTACTGTTGAAGAACTGGAACTGTACAGAATATTGGTGACAGATAGGATTGTTGCTGGAGATGTGGAATACGAGTTTTGATAAGAGAATTCAACGGAGGAAACGGATTTAAGGGATGAATATTGAGGAAATAAGAAACCTGGAAGAAGAGTTTGAATTGTGCTTCAATAGTTTATTTACTGCTAGCTTAGGATGATATTTGGCAATTCTTTGGAGCATCCCTTTTAGGAATTATACCCCAATACATTTGGGTTAAAACTATTTATTCCGGGCGAGATCCCCCTAAATCCCCCTGATTGTTGGGGAGTAGGGGTTGACTTTGAGTAAATTCTTATCCCCCCCTTTTTAAGGGGGGCTAGGGGGGATCTAGCTTAACCCAAGCGTAGTGAACTATACCCCACAATCATCGGGATGCTCGCAATTTTTTATTGGCGTTTTGAGATTATTGCAAGTGCAAGAATTTGTCTAAGGCGCTGACTACAACTGGTGGCCAGCGACGGTTATTGGCAACCCAATCGAGGTCTTTGTAGCGGGAGTCGAGGCCGATCGCTGCTACCCAATTACTCTCTGCTTCGCCGCGATTTCCTGTTTCCCAAAGACAGGCGCTGAGGGCGGCTCTCATGTCGGCAAATTGGGGGTATCTGCGGACGATGTTTTTCATGTTGCGAATTGCTTCTTTGGTTTGCCCGTTTTGATAAAGTGCGAGGGCGTGGTTGGCGCGGGCAAAGGCGTATTCGGGGGCTAATTCAAAGGCTTTGCTGTAGTCGGCAATTGCTTGTTCCCATTTTCCTAAACCTGCTTCGGCGTTGCCTCGGTTGTTGTAGGCGGCTGGATCTTGGGGGTCTAATTCTAGTACGTGATTGTAGTCGGCGATCGCCTCTTCCCAACGTCCTAAACCTTCTAGGGCGGTGCCGCGGTTTAGGTAGGGATCGGGGGCGTCGGGTGCTAGTTCGATCGCTCTTTCGTAGTCGGTAATAGCGGCTTGTAGTTTGTTTTGGCTGACTCTAGAGTTGCCTCGGTTGCTCCAAGCGGCGGCTTCTGAGGGAAATTTGTCAATGATTTGAGTCCAAAAAGTTTCGGCGGCGGGAAATTTGCCTTCATTTGTAGCTTCAAAAGCTTTTTGAACGAGTTCTCCCAATTCCTGTTGAGGATCGGTGATATCTGTTGGTTGTACTTGGGCGACTACGGGGGCGATATTTCCCAACCATACTAAGCCGGTTACAATTAATACTGTAAAAAATGTGAAAAGTGAGCGAATCATTGTTGTTGGTCGTTTAAACTTTGCTAAGAATATTATTAACCGAAATTGCCGGGGTTGGTTGGAAGATGTTTGAAAAGTCTCGGCGACTTAAGTCGCAGCTACACAGACAAAACCTGCCTCCGCAGGTTCGGGATTTGGTTTAGGCGGCGTAGGCGGACTTTGGTTGGGTAGTTGCGGGTTTAACTGATATCATGTCCGATCGATTGACAATAATATCCCGGCCGGGGCGGGTTTTTGAAATTGTCAATTATTGGCAGATATTGTTGGTGAACCCGCCCCTTGTATCTTAAAGGAGTCAGTAGATCGCCACGTCATGGATTCGATCGAGCCGACTT
>NZ_JAUBTI010000197.1:0-3987 GCF_036702415.1 Microcoleus sp. D3_18a_C4
CCCGCTCGCGTATTGTACAATACGCGAGCGGGGACGCTCGCACTGTAAATGCAAAACTGAGATACTCCCACAAGAAATTCCTCAAAGTCAACCCCTACTCCCCAACAATCAGGGGGATTTAGGGGGATCTCCGGGCGATACAAACCGTTAACTGAACCGTATTGCATTATGGTAGCCAGAAACCGGGTTTTTTTACCCACAGGACTTACGCACAGCCTCAATATATAGTGTTTTGTAGGGGCAAACCCCCCGTGGTTGCCCCCATACCTGGGATGATTGCGTAAGTCCTAACCCAAATACTAGCCAAAAACCCTCAATTAAAGTGAAAAACCCGGTTTCTTGAGCTTTAATCGGGAAGAAAACTTACTAAAATACCGAGAATTTTAGGAAGGTTTTGCAGATAATATTCGACCGCATCAATACTGATAACTTGTGCTTCTAACTTAAGAAATTTCCAAATATTGCCCGAAGTGACAACCCCATAAATAGTGCCGATATTATTGCCTTCTTGTTCGTTAAATAGTTTTGCTGCTACCATTTCGGCTACACACTGCCCCAAACCGCTATTAATATTTTCTTTCTTGGCTTCTACTAGGGCTACAACGGGCGAACGAATAAACAGTAATTCGGGGTCTTTGCTAATCAGAAAATCGCAAATTCCATTTAAACCTAATTCGGGGGCAATATTAAACTCGGTTCCTGAGAATAAACTAATTTTATCTTGCAGTTGTCTCCTCAATTCTAGTAAAATTGGAGCAATAATTAACTCAGAACGGGCTTTTTCTGTATTCATTGCTAGGGCTAAAGGTACGTTATATTGCAGGGTTTGGGTTAAAATGTTGCTGCATTCTCTCTCAGCGGTTTCGGCGAATAAGTTAACTCGTTCTGAGGTTATTAACTTAAAGGTTTTGACGGCTTTATCTAAACTAAATTCACTGTAAGACATGGTTGAAATTTAACTCCCTTTAGTAAATAAGTTTTCTTCTATAAGTCGCTTCCAAGATGCTAGTAAGGTGTCTATTGTTTGCTGTTCCTTGGTACGGTTCGTAGTGTGGCCTTCGATTCCTCCTGCCTCTGGTGTTAAAGCACGACCCGCTAAGGCTTGGGCTACTAACTGCAATTGGGTGGTGTCTGGCTGTGCTAAACTCAAAAATTCATAGATGCCTTGTGGTCTATTTTCTGATAGCCACAGCAAGCGGTGCAGGATGTCAATTAAGCTAGGGGCGTTGCCTATGGCTTGGGGTTTGACGTTGAAGGTTTGCTCTTTTTCGGTTTTTTGAATGCCTAAGTCTTCTAATGCGCCGCGTTCTTGATAGTCTTTGAGTTGGATTTGATTTTTGGTTTTTTTGACTAGGGCAAGTTTGCCGTCAGTTAAACCGCTAGCGCCGTCTAATTCGACACCTATACCTCGCGCTAGGGTGTTGGCTTCGTCAAATTCGACAATGGCTTCGCCGTATTCGTAGCGTCCCAGAATGTAATATTGGGTGGGTTTATCAACGGCTGAGACTCCTTTTTGGTCGCATCCTAAGACTGTGCCCAAGATGGTTTCAGCTACTTCTTTTTGTACTTCATCTAGGAAAGAACTGGCATCTAATTCGTCTCCGTTGGGGAGTTCTACGCGGTCAAATTGGGTGTAGGCGCGGAGTCCGGCACCGATGCAAGCTATTACTAAGTCTGCGCCGGCAACTCCTTCTGACATCAGGGTTTTTACTCTGTCGCGCACGATTTCTGATAGCAATGGGCGGACTTCTGTAGCGTAGTCGCCAGTACCCCCTTCAGTTCCCCCTTGGTAAGGGGGGAAGTTAGATAATTCTTGTTCCCTCACCTTAGTAAGGGGAAGGTTAGGGTGGGGTTTTTCCCGTTTTCTGGCAACTAAAAAGATACTGGAAGCGAGAGAGGCCCTAAGACCGCGCAATCCTCCTTGCTGTTCAGTATCAAGCGGCCATGCTTCAGTAATGGTAAATTTAGCCCGCCTGAGAGAATCAATTAATGTTGACCAACCGGCGGTAGTTTTGTGGGCATAAACTACAACCATCATGCCCCCTGGTTTTAGCACTCTGCTGGCTTCACAAAATGCTTTGTGCATCAAGTCTTCATAAGCTTGGGCTGCTTTTTTCTTGTCTCCCCCATGTCGTGAAGGTTCCATAATGGCTTCGTTTTTTTTGGGGGTAAGTTGACTAGAAAAATGTTCGGGGAAAAGATGTCCAATACTGCGTTTTAGCCATACATAAAAATAGTCTGATAAATCAGAATAGGGAACAGCATCAAAATAAGGAGGATCAGTAATAACTGCATCTAAGCTAGAATCGGATAAATCTAATTTTTGGCAAGGCTGTCTTTTAGCGATTGCTACATTACTAATTTCTGCCAAGTTTCGCACGTTTTGAATAGTCCAGTCTAAACCGTCAGAATAGTTACCAGAACTCCCTCCAATTGGGTTAGTTTCGGGAAAGTCCCAACACATCGGTAGCCGGCCGCTACCAATAGGGCTTTCTATAGTTTCGCGCCCTGTATGGTAAACCCCCAAGTTACTACCTCTATTAGCAACTTTTGTAACCCCAAGACTGAGATAAGTTGCAACGGCTTTCCCTAATTCCTCCTCATACCCCTGAGACAACATCTCCTGATGCGCCAACCTCACCCACTTAACAAACGTCATCAGCGACAGCAATTGACGGGAGGTAAATAAATCTGACCATTTCAATAAGCCATAGGGTTGTACTCGGAAACCGAGAACTCCATAATCAGGTAAAGGTTCATTAGGAATAGTTAACCCTGTTTCAGCACAAAGATTTTCTAAGCGATTCTTTAATTCAGCCTCATTAGGAATATAGTAATTATATGAACTTCCCGCTAAATAAGTTTTACCTTGTTCTCCCGAAGTTGTACAGACAATCGCCATCAATTGCTGCCCAATCTTGCCAGCTTTTCCCTGTTCTTTAATATAATTTGTCTTAGATGTTGTCCCGCAATGACGACAAGTCGAAGTTCCCCGCGAACTACCCGCCGCCGGGTCAAAACCTAACCCTTTTTCCGTTGCAGACTCGACAACTTCAAACTCAACCCGCTTTGTTTCGTGATTAGGAATCACCTTAAGTGCAACATACTTTTTAGACTTCTTGCAAAGCCAAGTTTGCCGCACCAAAGGAACATCAGCGCCACAACCAGGGTTAGGACATTTAACCGTTCGCGTCCATAAATATGCAACAGGAGTAATATTTTGTGCGAGAGTTAACTGCTTAACTTTTGGTGCAAATAACTCTAATTGCTCAGATTCCTGCGGCACAACTTCCCCCACCTTAATATCAGGGTATAAGTCACCCATTTCTGCCCGCACCTTTTGAATCACCCAATTGCCCCATTTTTCCACCTCATCGGCTAATTTTCTGCCGTACTTTTGGGGATAAACTAGGGTACAAAGCTCAATAATATGAGCCACGGGATTGAGTTCAACTGCGTAGGTTTCGCACCCCAAACGCAACGCTTCTAACGGAATAGCCCCGCCGCCAGAAAACATATCTAAAACCTTTGGTGGCGGCACTTGATTTAATGGTGTTTCTGGCGGTAAATTCAGGCGAAGTTTTTGCGCTTCTAGGATTTGCTTTCTGGCTTTATCAAGAGTAGGTTGTCCAGCTTCCCATTTACACAAATCAATCATTGCTTGTTTCAATGCTGTGCGCTTCTGTGGTGTTTCTGGTGCCGCTATTAGGGATGCAAAAACCGCCGCTCTTGCTGCGACTAAAGGCCGTCTCGCCCACCATAAATGTAGGGTGGAAATGTGACCTTTGCGAATCGACTTCTCCCGTGCAGCTTCTACCGAGATTTCTTTGATAGGGATAAAGTCTTCAATTAAGCGGCGGTCATTTGTCATGGTTGGGTAGTCTTTTTTGTTTTTCGTGTAAGAATGACGAAGGGAGCATCTCAGTTTTGTAAAAAGCATTTTTTTATTGTAGTGCGAGCGTCCCCGCTCGCGTATTGTACAATACG
>NZ_JAUBTI010000198.1:0-3938 GCF_036702415.1 Microcoleus sp. D3_18a_C4
GTTTTTTAAAAAGCATTTTTTTTTTGGTAGTGCGAGCGGCCCCGCGCGCGTTTTGTACAATACGCGCGCGGGGACGCTCGCACTGTAAATGCAAAACTGAGATGCTCCCCATTGCGAGGAACCAAGCAATCTCATTTTTTTCGATTGCTTCATTCCTCTCTTTTTACACTTATGATTAGTTGTAAAACTCATTGAGACGCGCTATATCTGCAACTTTTAATAATTGGTATAAAATCTCAAGTCTCAAATCTCAAATCCTATAACCTATGCTAGACCAACTCATCGGCAAACGCATTTCCATCCCCGAACAGTTCACCGGAACAGTCACCGTCGAAAGAGTCACCGCCATCGATGATACCGTGCTGTTACAAGTTCGCACCAGTGCCGGCGAATTGGGCGATGCCATGCTGAGTGCCGCAGAAGTCACAGAAATTTTAGCGAACCAACAACCCGCCATCACTACACCCGTTGACAGCAATTCCTTCTTCCTATTTATCGAATCAGCCCGCATCAAAACCGCCTTCGCCTACGACCCCCACTTCGCAGTTAGTCTCAGCGGTGTGCGTCCCCTTCCCCATCAACTAGAAGCCGTCTACGAACGCATATTACCTCAAGTTCGCCTGCGATTCCTATTAGCAGATGACCCAGGGGCAGGCAAAACTATTATGGCGGGACTCTTACTCAAAGAACTCAAATTACGGGGCATTATCGAGCGCATTTTAATCTTAGCACCAGCCCCTTTAACAATTCAATGGCAAGATGAACTCCGCAGCAAATTTTCCGAAACCTTTGAAGTCATTAACTCAGTATTAGTAAAAGGTCAATTAGCCGGAAATCCGTGGGATAGGTTTCGTCAATGTATCGCCTCTATTGATTTTGCCAAACGCGATGACATCCTCCCCAGTATTTTACAAGTTGATTGGGATTTAGTGATTATTGACGAAGCACACAAATGTTCAGCTCGCACTCAGGGGGAAGATTTGCGACGCACTGGTCGGTATAAACTGGCTGAAGAATTATCAAAAATTAGCGATCGCCTGCTTCTCCTCACCGCTACTCCCCACCAAGGCGATGTCGATCAGTTTCACAATTTTTTGCGATTGCTAGATGCAGATCAGTTTATCTCAAATCAACTCAACCCAGAAATTTTAAAGCTGAACAATTGCCCTTGGTTCCTGCGCCGAATCAAAGAAGAATTGAGAGACTTTGAAGGACACAAGCTTTTCAAAGAACGCTTTCCGATTACCGTCTCCTTTGACTTGTCGCCTGCTGAAAAAGATTTATATGACCGAGTTACTAAATATATTAACAAATATTTGGGCAAAACAAAAGGTCGCAAGCAAGCTGCCGTTGCTTTGGCGCGGACTGTTTTGCAGCGCCGATTGGCTAGCAGTTTAAATGCGATTTTTAGTTCCCTCAAAAGACGACAACGCAGGTTTGCTGAGTTATTAGAAGAACTTAGTCAACTTTCTCCAGAAGCACAGCACCAGCGATTGCTAACATTAGGCAAAATTCCTGACTCTGAACAGGAAAGTGAGGATTGCGAAGAGGAGCAATTAGAGGAATTAGCCATCGAGTCAACAGTATCTGAACAGTTAGACCAACTGCGGGAAGAATTGCAGGAATTGGGTAAATTAGTTAAACTAGCTCAAAAAACTATTGACATCGGCACAGAAGCTAAACTCAATAAACTCAAAGAGTGCGTAAAAAGAGCAGAATTTGAAGAATTAAAAGACGGACGCGGTAAGCTGCTGATTTTCACAGAACACCGAGATACTTTAGAGTATCTTAAACAGAATCTCACACAGTGGGGTTACAGCACTTGTGAAATTCACGGTGGGATGAATGTGTTGGCCAGAAAAGCAGCCCAGAAAGATTTTCAATTTAACAAGCAGATTTGTTTGGCAACAGAAGCGGCCGGGGAAGGGATAAATTTACAGTTTTGTCGCTTGATGATTAACTATGATTTACCCTGGAATCCTAACCGTTTAGAACAGCGCATGGGGCGAATTCACCGCATTGGCCAAAGCCAAAATGTTTATATTTTTAACTTTGTTGCCATCAATACTGTTGAAGGTCGGGTGTTAGAGAAGTTGCTAAGTAAACTCGAAGAAATTCGCAAAGCAATGGGCGATCGCGTTTTTGATGTCATTGGTCAGTTGCTGCAACTAAATGACATGAGATTTGAGGATTTTTTGCGAGAAGCTACTTATAGCAAAGTTTCCGAAGATGAAGTTTTAGAACAATTAGAACGGCTTGACCCCAAACGCCTAGAAGAATTAGAAAAAGCAACGGGTGTCGCCTTGGCTACTTCTCACGTCGATCTATCTCAAATTCGACACACTAAGACTCAAGATTATATCTCAGAAGAACAGCGGTTAATGCCGCGTTATGTGGAAGAATTCTTTAAGCGAACTTGTGATTTTTTGCGGATTAATTTAGAAGTGCGGGCTGATGGTTTGTGGCGGGTAAGTTATGTGAAAGAGGAATTTCGCTCAAATCATTTAGAAGCAGTGCGGCGGTTGGGTACACCAGAGAAAAGTTATCCCAAACTCACGTTTTATAAAGAACAATTAGCAGCCGCGTCTCATCAAGATGCCGATTTGCTTTCACCCGGACATCCTTTATTTGCGGCAATTGCTGAACGCTTAGACCTTCAATTAAATGAGGAAATAGCTCATCATTGTGCTGTTTTTGTCGATGCTGATGCTCAAGAATATTATCGCATTCACTTTTTTAATGTTCAGGTTGAAGGGCAAGGCAAAAAGGGAGAGAATCGAGTTCTTAGAGCTAAATTGTGTGCGGTTGTTGAAAAGGCTTCAGGGGAATTATCCCTAGCTTCGCCAGATTGTTTGCATGATTTAGCACCCCATCCTGTACCAATTCCTGATTGCCAATTTCCCACACCCAAACAACAGCAAAAAGCCGAAAACTGGTTGAAAGTCAAGGTACAATTAGGCTTAATGAATGAGGAACGATTGCGCTGTACTAAAGAATTACAAATTCGCCAAGATTACTTAGAACAAGCGATGGAAAATACTATTAGAGAAGCCCAATCTACTCAGATGAAGTTGGCGGCAAAAGTGGCGGCGGGAGATGAAACTTATCGGGTGGCGAGAGATGCGGCTCAAAATAAGGTGCGGGATTTGCAAGAACGTTATAAAAATAAGCAGGGAGAATTGGATTATCTCAAAATAGTACGATCGGGCAGAGTGGCTTATTTGGGAACCGCTTTGGTGTATCCTGTACCTGTAGAGGTTTCTAGTCCGGGGATGCGGAACGACCCAGAAGTCGAAGCATTTGCCATGCAGTACGTGATTGACTACGAAAAACAGCGGGGATGGGAACCGGAAGATATTAGTAAAAATCACGATGGTAGTGGGTTTGATATTCGCAGTTTAGGGCCTACAAATCCCGAAACGGGAATTGCCGAGGTGCGTCGAATTGAGGTGAAGGGAAGGGCTAATTTGTATCAAGAAGTAACATTAACTGTAAATGAGTGGCGCAAAGCACAACAGTTAAAAGATTCTTATTGGTTGTATGTTGTTTGGGGTTGCGAGGTTGAAAATCCGCAGTTATTAATTATTCAAAATCCTGCTAATAATTTAGCGACGGATGCTAAAGAAATTAAGCAAGTTACTCGGTATATTATTTCTGCTGAAGCGTTGCAGAAAAATAGTGTATAATATGAGGTGGCTTTGTATAGCAACCGCCAAAGCGATTAGTGCAGTAGGGGCGGGTTCGCCAGAATCTGTGACACTCATCGACAAATGATAAAAACCCGCCCCCACCCCACGACTATATTCAAAATCGTCCTAACCATCTGGGCGATTGCTATACCTCGCCATGACAGATGGCTTCGTCATGGGAGCATCTCAGTTTTGCATTTACAGTGCGAGCGTCCCCGCTCGCGTATTGTACAATACGCGAGCGGGGAC
>NZ_JAUBTI010000199.1:0-3634 GCF_036702415.1 Microcoleus sp. D3_18a_C4
TCCTTTTTGGACGGGCGGGACGCCCATCCCACAATAACAATTAAAATTGTAAGTTATTTAATTCGCGATCCTTAGTTCCCAGGCTGACTACTCTGGGCACAAAAGAGTGCTCCCGTCATATCTCCTCAAAAATGTTTTGGGCGTAGACTTTCCCCCAGTCCGGGGGTAGGTTTTTACATCTTGTCTGAGTTGGTTATTTTACCATATTCATTTGTTAAGATGGATTTGCTATTTTACTTAACAATGGAAAAAAGCCGTCCTACAAGGACAGGGTTTTCAACCCAATTTTCTGATAAAATAATACGGCAAGGGAAGATAGGGAAAATTTAACATGGAAAGTGTTGCTTACATTTTGATTCTGGCTTTAGCCATAGGCGTACTATTTTTTGCGATCGCCTTTCGGGAACCTCCCCGGATTGGCAAATAATTAGCTATACGCCTGCGGCAAGTCCAAAATATCTTGAACCGGACTGCGGTTAGCCCGCATCATTGCATCGAATGTGGTGCGGGACTATTTCACCGCTGATTGCTAAGTCATTTTTCTAGTCCAGCCATTCATCCGATCCCGCGCGGTTAGATGAGTGGCAATTTGCTGGCAATGCCTGTTAAAATCAGCAATCATGCGCTGTTCCTCCTGCCAACACACAAATAGCCGCGTTCTAGAATCGCGTTCAGCCGAATCAGGTCAAAGCATCCGTCGGCGGCGTGAGTGTTTGAGCTGCCAGCACCGCTTCACAACTTACGAACGCATAGAATTTGTGCCGATTACGGTGATCAAGCGGGACGGCAAGCGCGAATCTTTTGACAGATCAAAATTAGTCAGGGGATTGATTCGGGCCTGCGAAAAAACCGGTTTGTCTTCCGGGCATCTCGAAACCCTGGCCGAAGAAATCGAGGCGCAACTCCAAGGTCGATCGCTCCGAGAAATCGCCAGTTCAGAAATAGGGGAACTGGTGCTGTTGCACCTGCGGCCGCTCAGCGAAGTCGCTTATGTCCGTTTTGCCTCCGTATATCGGCAATTTCGAGGCATCCGAGATTTTGTAGATACCCTAAATCACCTTCAGAATCCCCTCAACGAAGCTGAAGATACAGAAACTAGACCGAATTTTGACGCAGATTTGCCGGATTCCGAATCAGTCGATCGAGAAAGCCCCGCATCCTGCGCGAGTCCCAGCTAAGCTCGCTTAAATTAATTTAGAGAAATATTCTGGGAGATTGAAAACCGTGTCGCGAGGAAGGCCAGGAGGAATAGCGACTCAAGGGACTCTCATTCGAGCGAGTGTTCTTTTTTCTCAGTAAGAGTGCTGGGTGTGATATGATCGTCATCGGTCTAAAATAGAGTATAACTAGACAACGTAAAAACTTAACTGGATTAGTTGAGTGCGTAGTCACACCTAACGGTGTTGCAGTTTAGGAAAGCTCGCATTTGAACAAAACCTAACTAAAGATCCGTGACTAATTAAATACGGTAGGACATACCGAAATTTACGCTTCTGGAGAAACCGACCTCTACTTAGACTGGAGTAATCCTGTCGCCAGCAAGTCGGCTCGTTGAGTCAGTAACCCCGGTCTAAAGACACGGGGCTTGTAAGAGAAATCTGGCAAGCCATACTGACCAGACTAAGGCTTAATTGCCTACGTTTTGAGAGTCACGACACCCTGTGGATGCGTAGCTAGTCCCCTGCTCTGTCCGGAGCAATTAAACAGTTCTAAGGTCACTGGAACAGTGTTGCAGGTCTAACAAGCTCTCGAAACATTGTCGAAGCTAACATTACCCCATTCATGGGAGGCACAACCCGTGCAAAATACTATGCGTACAGGGCTCTTAAGTTTGAGGCGGTAATTGTCCCGTTGAAAGTGCAACACAAAAGCACACCGAGCCAACCAGTCCCAAGGCGGTAGTAAATCAAAAATGTAAAGATGAAGAATCTCAGTTTATTTATACCTGAGAGTGTCAAAATAGTCTACTTGACTCGGAATGTTAAGATTAAACGTTTTAACACAGAGTATGGAGTAACAGTAAAGGCAAGCGCTGGTGTGCAGTTGCACCCGGCAAAAGTTAGCAAAAACTGACTTTAGTAAAAGATTTTGAAAAAAGTTAATCGCTTTTTAACCAAAATCTCGAATATCTGCCGGCACAAACGAAAAACATGAAGGAGAGAAATCCTAGGAAACTATTCGCATGGTCAATCTCAAAACCACAGTCAAAGACATCGGCTTTACTCACGAAGATTTTGCAGCCCTACTTGATAAATATGACTATCACTTTAGCCCGGGCGATGTAGTAGCGGGTACAGTTTTTAGTATAGAACCCAGGGGCGCTCTGATTGATATCGGTGCTAAAACAGCAGCGTACATTCCCATTCAGGAAATGTCGATCAATCGAGTCGAAAGCCCTGAAGAGGTATTGCAATCAAACGAAACCAGAGAATTTTTCATTCTAACCGATGAAAATGAAGACGGACAATTAACCCTGTCCATCCGGCGCATCGAGTATATGCGGGCGTGGGAAAGAGTGCGACAACTGCAAGCAGAAGATGCCACAGTACGATCGCAAGTATTTGCCACCAACCGCGGCGGCGCACTCGTGAGAATAGAAGGCTTGCGAGGCTTTATTCCCGGTTCTCACATCAGTACCCGCAAACCGAAGGAAGAATTAGTCGCCGAAGAATTACCATTAAAATTCTTAGAGGTAGACGAAGACCGCAACCGCCTAGTGTTGAGTCATCGTCGCGCCTTAGTTGAGCGCAAGATGAACCGCCTCGAAGTCGGGGAAGTCGTCATCGGTACAGTACGCGGTATCAAGCCTTACGGTGCCTTTATCGACATCGGCGGCGTCAGCGGCTTGCTGCACATCTCGGAAATTTCACACGATCACATCGATACGCCTCATAGCGTTTTCAATGTCAACGACGAAGTGAAAGTGATGATCATTGACTTGGATGCCGAGAGGGGCCGGATTTCTCTCTCCACCAAGCAGTTGGAACCGGAACCGGGCGCGATGGTCAAAAATCGCGAATTGGTATACGAAAAAGCTGAGGAAATGGCAGCTAAGTTCCGCGAGAAAATGCTGGCTCAAAAGCAAGCTAAAGCAGGCATAGACATTCCTGTAGACTCAACTGATGCTGAGGATGACCTCTCCGACGAAATACTCGAAGACGTACCATCAGCAATGGAAGAGGATGAGCCCGAAGTAGCAGCCGAAGCAGCACCCGAAGTAGCAGCCGAAGCAGCACCCGAAGCAGTATTAGATGTAGAGGAAGAAATCCCTCCTGCGACGGAAGAATAACATCGCAGTTAGTGTTATTAAAAGAGGGAATTTTCCCTCTTTTTTTTTGCCTTAAACGTCCCAATTACCAATCATTAATTACCAATTAATATCAATTCTGAAAAGTACGCGCGCATTTGTAGGGAAACGGAATTGCCCATAGGTGTCAACTTAACGTTAAACCCATAGTCCGGCAAGGGTTGAAACCCCTGGCGGACTGACGGGATGACTAACGAACTTGGCGAGCTAACAGCTTAAGTTGACACCTATGGGCATTGCTGTCTCCCTACTTAGGAATGAGAATTAAATAACTTCCACAAGTTTGTGGGATGGGGAGCATCTCAGTTTTGCATTTACAGTGCGAGC
>NZ_JAUBTI010000200.1:0-3418 GCF_036702415.1 Microcoleus sp. D3_18a_C4
GGCTGGGTTTTTAGCCCGCCCGCAACGGGCAAGATGCCCGTTCCACAAGAAATATGATGATTTGTGGGGAGTAGGGGCTGGGTTTTTAGCCCGCCCGCAACGGGCAAGATGCCCGTTCCACAAGAAATATGATGATTTGTGGGGAGTAGGGGTTGGGCTTCTTGCCCGCCTGTTAAACCCTCATTTATATTAGAAACAATCCGATTTTGAGCCAATCCTGACAGCAAAAAACCCATCAACGGCTGACACCGATCGCCACAAGCGCCATAAAATTCTCCCTGTATCTTATCGCCAGATGGTGGCCCCCACCAAAACTCAGCCATTGCCAGCGGTTTCAGATTGTGTACTGCCGCGTAGTGGAGCAATTTTGGGGCGCAACAGTCGCCGGTGCCAGTGGGAATAGAATTAGTTGGCATCAATGAGGAGATCGATCGCGATTTCCCCAAAAAATTCATCAGAGTGTAAGCCGCGTGCATTTGCGTCTGAAGTTCGCGGGAAAGTTCTTTTCGCTGCTGTTTTAGCGCCCGCATCCGTCCATCCGCAGCTTCAATTAATTGTTTGAGGGGCTGCAATGTTTCATCCCGCTGTCGTTTCAATTGTCTGCGTTCAATTTTCTCCAAACGGCTTTCTTGATTCAGTTGTTCCAGGGCAATTTCTAGTGTTTCTGCTGTGAGAGTTTGACACAGTAACTGGCGTTTTTCGTCTCGCTGCAGCTTGGAATTGCGATGCCGATCGCTCAAAACTTGTAATTGCACTTCAAACTCCCGAAATAAGGCTTCATACTCTTGCCGCTGCGGGAGTTGATTGAGTGCAATAAGTTCCTGTTTCATCGCCTCCAATTGAGTTAAGGTGCGGGCTTCATCGAAAGCAACTCGATCGCGTCCCGGAATCGGCGGCACCCACCCCTCAACAATGCTGCAACCCTTCAGCAGCCCGGAAAATGCTTTGAGTATCCCCTGTTCCCCCGAAGGCATCTCCACCAGTAATATGCCGTACATCTTCCCTTCGCGATCGTAGGAATCGTCAGCCGCCAGGTACTGCATCAAACCCCGCGCCAGATCCTCGGACATTCGAGTGCGCGGCAGTCTCAGCAGTTCGCCGCTTTGAGGACAACGGCCTTCGTACCAATAATTCGGCTGCGAGTCGATCGACTCCCAATGACAGTCCGTGACATCTAAAAGCGCGTGAAATTCTAACATATTAAATTTGGTTTGAAATCTGAATTAGGACATATCTGTTTGTATCCTGGATGCTTTCGGTTAATCGAAAATCGAAAATCGAAAATCGAAAATCGAAAATCGACTGACCGTATCTTACAGGGGTGTACCGAAAGTGGGAAGAGTGCATAATTTTATACCTACTAGAATTAAGTAAAAATGATTGGTCGCACCCAGCCTGATATGCTAAATTTGTTTCAAAACAGCAGCGAGATTAAGAAAAGCATAAGTTAATATATAAGACCGCAAGCTTGTTATCCCACTAAATTTTTTATGTGCAAGGCGTATGCCAGACCTCTCGACTTCGGCTCCAGAAAACTCCTCAAACCCCCAACCAGCTCTGCTGCCGCCGCTTTTAAGAATTTTTGCAGCATTTCCAGATTACGATCGGGGCAATAGATTGTACGCCGCAGGAAGGTACGAAGCGGCAGTCCTTTGCTACGGAAAAGCGGTTCAAATTAAGCCGGACTGGGCCAGGGCGTGGCTGAATCTGGGCAAAGCTTACAAGCAACTGCATTCCTACGCAGAAACCGTAGCCTGTGCCGATCGAGCTACAGCAATTAATCCCGAAGAATACTGGGCTTGGATGCTGCGCGGCACAGGGCTGTTAAGTTTGCAAAATCACTCAGAAGCGCTCGCGGCTTTCGACACCGCAATTCAAATCAATTCAGAAAAGCACGAAGCTTGGTATCAGCGAGGCAGAGTTTTAGAGGAATTGCAGCAGTGGGATGCAGCAGCAACCTGTTACAAAAAAGCAACCCAACTTCATCCGAATTTGCCCGCCATGTGGTATCGGCAAGGCAACGTGTTGGTTCAAGCGGAGCGCTACCCTGAAGCTGTGGCGGCTTTCGAGCGCGCGCTGAAACTCGTCCCGACTAATTGGGAAGCTTGGCTGAACCGAGGTTTGGCTTTGATGAAAGCCGAACGCTACGCTGAAGCAGTAACTTCTTACGATCGCGCCATTCAACTGCAACCACAAAATAGTCTGGCATGGTTCAATCGGGGCATTGCTTCAGCAAAATTGCACAAATATGCAGAAGCCGTGACAGCTTACGATCGCGTACTGCAAATGCAGCCCAATGACTGCGAAGCTTGGTTTTATAAAGGAATGGCCCTCAAACACCAGTGGGCCGACGCGGCAATTGCTTGTTTCGATCGGGCAATTCAAATTAATTCTTTGTATCCCGAAGCATGGATCGGGCGCGGTCAAACACTGTCAGAATCAAGAGATTTTGAAGGGGCGATCGCTGCATTTGACCAAGCCATTCAAATTAATCCAAATTTTCCCGAAGCTTGGCTGGGTAGAGGCATCGCCCTGGCAGGATTGGAACGCTACAAAGAGGCAATTATCGCTTACAGCAATGCCCTACAAATTGAAGGTAATTTTCTAGAAGCTTGGAACTTGCGAGGCGAAGCTTTGGAAAAATTACAGCAATACGAAGAAGCGATCGCCTGTTTTGATAAAGTAATCTCTCTGACTTCAGAAGCAGAAATTACATCAAAAGTAGGGTTGCAGCAAGGCGCCGCGCTGGAAAAATTGCAGCGTTACGAAGAAGCCGTCGCAGCTTACAACCGCGTACTAAAAATCGTGCCAGACAATTTTGAAGCTTGGTTGCAACGCGGCAACGCTTTGTCAAAATTGCAGCAGTACGAACAAGCTCTAGCATCATACGATCGAGCAATTACTATCTGGCCGGACAACTATCAAGGCTGGGTGCAGCGAGGTGTGATTCTAGGGGAAATGCAGAACTATTCCCAAGCACTCGTCGCTTTTGACCAAGTAATTCAACTCAAGCCAGACAACTGGGAAGCTTGGGCGCAGCGGGGCGACGTTTTGCAAAAATTGCAGCGAACTCAAGATGCCATTAGCTCTTACGGAGTCGCCCTCGAAATCAAACCAGATTACTACGAAGCTTTAGTCAGTCGAGAAGAATTGAGACTCAAGGGCGCGATGTCAGGAAAGTGGTAAGGGGAAATTGACAAAAATTTTTGAGTTTTGAAATTGCTTTGTTCTTCGTAACGCTGCGCTGGGGTAAAGTTTTAACCTGAACTTCCCCCTGCAAATAAGCTAATCCGCATTTAAATTGCATGGTAAAAGAAATTTTCACTCTTGTGGGGAGTAGGGGTTGGGAGCATCTCAGTTTTGTAAAAAGCATTTTTTTTATTGTAGTGCGAGCGTCCCCGCTCGCGTATTGTACAAT
>NZ_JAUBTI010000201.1:0-3410 GCF_036702415.1 Microcoleus sp. D3_18a_C4
CTGAAAGTCGGCTCGATCGAATCCATGACGTGGCGATCTACTGACTCCTTTAAGATACAAGGGGCGGGTTCACCAACCATTTATGTCAGAAACCAACAATATAATAAACCCGCCCCCACCCAACGACTGAGAATAGGAACTAAACTTGGATTAACGCTATAAGCTGTTGCAGCAAATAAACATTGTGTGTCAAAAATCAATCAAAGAATGAGTGGGGCGTTGCTCCCAGCAGCGCCCGAATATGCAATGTTTATTTGCCCAACAGCTTACACCCTGAAGCTGTTACTCCAACCGTGTAGATGCCTTAATGTCCATTTCGTCGATAGGTTCTTCGATCGCATTCCTGAGCCAATTCTGGTCAAATCCCTTAACTGCGTGTGCCTTAATTTCAATTGTAACTGACATATTATCCGCTTTGTCAGATAGTGCTGGCAGTATTTGAAACAACTCAAAAATTTGGGATTTGTTAGTAATCGCGCTCAAAGTGTAGTAATGAGCTTGTTGTTTCCCGTCTACTATGTCAACCAAAACAGAACGCTTGATGCTGCTTGTTTCCGACTTATATTCAACGGTTTTTTTGTCTTCCCCTGCCGCTTTGGTTGTGCGGCTGACTTCACCCCAAACATCGCCACTGCTGGTATTGCTATCATTTTCCGAGTCAGAAACCAGAATTTGCTGATTTTCGTCGGGTGGTACGATCGCCCGCAGCTTCATTACCAAGCTAGGAGACAACAAATAGCCGGACAAATCTAACTCATCGGCCGGAATTCCCTTAGCAAAGCTGATGAGGGCAGGATTTTCTACATTCGGAGGGCGATCGGCATTGATAGTCAAGCGCGGGACATAACCCAAAACGCCATTGGCGATCGCCTCCAGAATAGCTTTCTTAATCGGATCAACACCCAACAACTTCGGAAAATTGGGGAATCGGAAAAAGTAACCCACCAATTCCTCACCCTTGATAAATTCAGTTTCCGAACTTTCCAAACCAGAAAGTCGCACTAACTTAGTAGGCGTTATCGAATCAAAAACATAATTTTTCAGAGCATCCAATACCCGGTCTTGCAGGTTTTGACTCGTATTAAGCTGAGACTGCAAATCAATCATTTCCAAGCGCAGAGGAGCATTGCTAGTTGTGTCAGGCACCGGTAGCAGAATATCTTCATAGAGACGGCGAATTGCCGCGCTGATTTCATTCGCAGATTCCTGACCTTTGCTAGTCAATTCCTCCGTATCTCCCGCAGTGAACTTGTATTTTTTCTTCTGTTCTAGCAGAGAAGAAATCGCCAACGCTGTCCGCGCCCCCTTTCGCGCCTTCTCCATCTGCACCACCTTCGGAATCACAAACGCCAAAGCATTTTTGTAATCCCGTTTATCATTACCACGATTTTCCAGCCATGTCAAGGCATCAGCTAATATTAATTCCTGGCTTTTTTCCGCCCAGCTTGGGTCAAGATAGACAACACTAAACTGAGAAATATTATCAGGAATTGCCGCAGAATCTTTCGGCCACAACACGACTTTGCCGCGAGGATTTTGTAAAGCCTTGCTCAAATCTGTACGGATGCGTTCTAACACTTCTTCCCCACTAATATTGCTTTCCTCATCCGCCACTAACTTATTCAGATTAGCTTTAGTTTCAAAGCGATAGCGTTTACCGACATAGTGCAAATAAAGCAACTGTTCTCGCAAATCACTTAGCGTCGCCGTGATTGTTGTGCGTTCCAATCCAGGGGCGAGACAAGCCGCGATAACATCTTGCTCCAAAATGCCTCGGTCTTCTCCACCTCTGGCACCAAAAGAATACATTAAAATAGCAGAAGTGAGGCGACTTCCTACTTTTAACAGTGCCAAAGCCGGGGAATCTTGACCAATGCGATTATCTACTATTTTGACCTTAGCTTTACGACCAATTAAGTCAGCATTCAAGACAGAACTGTAAGCTTCTCTTTCTCCGACTTGGGTAAAGAAAGCGCTACGGGTGGCTTCATTATGGAACGGAATATTAGCGGGAGTAATTAGCCAAGAAGTATCATTTGCCTCTCGCAAACCGTAAACAGTAGAAGCCAGAAATTGTAGTGCGCCCCGCGTGCGCTGGTAACTCGGTAAACTTCCCCAGCGATGATACATTAAATCAAGTAAATCCGGGTGGAAAGGATAGCTAATTTCAATACGTTCTGCTAGTATTTCTACTTGTTGCTGTATTTGCTGTTTTTCCCGATTAGTTTCTGCGTAACTTTCCCGGAATTTGCGGTATAATTCAGCTTGTTGTCGCGCCACTTCTTTGATGATAGCTGGGTCGCCCACATCAGCAAATAAGCGGCGTTGAATGACGCGCATTACTTCATCGCCAGTCACAGGTTCTTTTTTCGCATCAATGCGACTGACTAATTTATCTAAAGTGTTTAATACCCCTTCATTCCCGAAAGCTTCTTGCACGCTAGCTTGTAGAGAATAAACTAAAACTGCGCGGGGCAATTCGCGGACAACTTCAGTCAGCTTCTGAATAAAAGTGAGGATTTGCCGACCAAAATTTGATTCCCCTACCGTTAAAGCCATTGCGCCTTCGACATAGACAATCACCTCATCCATTAGCAGCAAAACTGTTTTGTCAGCAAAGATTTGACGCAGCTTGTCATTACCAGGGGCAATGCGTTGTTTATCTTCTGTTTCCACCAGGGCATAAGCCTCATAACCGCCAATTTTCCAAGCTAAATAGCCCCAAGGTGTGAGAACAGTTGGGCCGTTTTCAATAGGAATGCCCGTGATATCAATATCTAAACCAATTAAGGTAATCACATTAACTTCGCCTGGGTTGGGTAATGTGTCTAATTGTGGAATTCCTTGCAGTTGGCTTCGGTGTTGGACAAGGTGATATAAACACAGTAAAGCGTGGGTTTTACCGCCGCCGAATGGTGTACGCAATTGTAATACTCTGTCGCCAGCTTCTCCACACAATCCTTTGACAACACTTTCTAATAATTTTCTCAATTCTGCTGTCAGATAAGTAGCATTAAAAAAATCACGGGCATCGCGGTAAACTTTGGGGCAGTTTGGGGAATTGCGGACAACTGAACTTAAGCTGGCCGCGTAGGTGGCGTTATCTAGTTTTCCTTCTAAAATATCGGCGTGGGGAGTAACAACTTGTGTCCAAGGTTTGATTTGGTAGGCGGTGTTCATAATTTTTGGTAAGAGTTTGTATTATTTTATTATTGGCAGAAAGGGAGATATTGTCATCGCGAGGCGGCATTGTCATTATGGGTTATACCAATTTTTTATGAGGCCCCGTAGAATCTGATCCCCCCTAACCCCCCTTAATAAGGGGGGGACAAGAATGGGAGCATCTCAGTTTTGTAAAAAGCATTTTTTTTATTGTAGTGCGAGCGTCCCCGCTCGCGTATTGTACAATA
>NZ_JAUBTI010000202.1:0-3388 GCF_036702415.1 Microcoleus sp. D3_18a_C4
AGTTAAGGTTGATAAAAAGTCTAATGAAATCACAGCCCCATCCGGCTTTACTAAAAGTATTAGAATTGAATGGAAGCATTGTCACCATTGATGCTCTGGGCTGTCAGAGGTCAATTGTGAAGTCAATTGTCGAACAAAAAGGAGATTATGTAATCACCTTAAAAAAGAACCAACCATCCCTGTATGCCCGAGTAGAAGAGTTGTTTAAACAAGCAATTAGACAAGGATTTTCGGGTTTTACACATACAGCTTATTCGACAAATAAAGAGAGTAATCACGGTCGCTCAGAAATTCGACATCACTTAATGCTCAGTGACATCAAAGAGCTAATTGACCCCGACAATCAATGGGAGAAATTTCAGAGTATAGGTATGATAGAATCCGTGAGAATAGTGAAGGGAAAAACAACTATTGAAACTCGTTATTACATTAGTAGTTTACCAAATGATGCTCAAAAATTTGGTAAATCAGTCCGGAGCCATTGGGGAATTGAAAATTCTTTACATTGGGTATTAGATGTGGGTTTTCGTGAAGATGAGTGTCGGATTAGAAAAGATAATGCTCCCCAAAATTTTGCTATGATTAGACACATCTCGCTCAATCTTTTGAATCAAGAGAAAACTTCAAAAAGTGGAGCAAAAAATAAGCGACTTCGAGCCGGGTGGGATGATGACTATTTGACTAAAATCCTCGCTGTTGCAGTTAACTAAATTCTCACGAATAACTCATTACTAACTATTATACAACTTGTCAACAGTGGTTGTAATAGTTTTATTGTCTCAAAATTAGCACAAGCGTAAAAACCACCATTAATCAGTTACTGTTTTCTTACTAAAGTCATTACAAAGCGTGTCGTGCGATTCGTTTAACCTAAAATAGGGATTAAAAAACCCCTTATGGGATGGTTAACCCAGTTGATGAAACTGGTGATAACTGACTACACATATAGGTGAGGGTATTGCCCAAGTCCTATCCTCCAAGTGCAGGAGTGAAAGCATATCCCCTAGTTTATTGGGTAGCAACCAATAGGCTAAAGCGGGGATAAAAGATAAAAATACTGAAAGCCAAATTTGGTAATTGTCGAGCAAGAGTCCATGCGTAGCGAAAGCAAAGATGTGTCTGAACCATCGTAATTGTAAATGGTGTAATGGCTAAATCAAGGATAAACCCGCTGAAAAATACGGTAAAGACTGATTAACACGCCCGCCAAAAGGCAAGGATAGGGCATAAGCGTTTGACACTCCGACTTATAAGCACCGCCCATTAAACCCGGTGGAAAGCATCACAGCTAAAGACTCTAACAATGTGTATTCGGAACGAAGTAACCCTTGATTATCTCTGGTAAGGTCGATAACCAGTAAGTAGCTAACGAACGGTAATTAAGGGAGGGATTGTATCAGAAGCGAAAGGCTCTACTGTAATGGTAGAGATATGCTGACAGATACACGGTAATTCCAAAGGAATAAAACAACTAGCAATGAATAAATCTAAAACGCTGAACAATCAGACGGTGGAGTGGAAAGACATCAACTGGCGCCAGCTAGAAAGGGTGACTTTTAAGTTGCAAAAGCGAATATTCCAAGCGAGTGAACGTGGTGATGTTAAAGCAGTTCGCAAACTTCAGAAGACCCTGATTAGGTCTTGGTCTGCAAAATGTATTGCGGTACGAAGGGTAACACAAGATAACAAAGGAAAAAATACGGCTGGTGTGGATGGCGTTAAATCGCTGACCCCAAAGCAACGTATTAACCTTGTTGGTAAGTTAAAGTTGGAAGGCAAGGCAAAACCCACTCGTAGGGTTAATATTCCCAAACCCGGAACAACGGAAACAAGACCATTAGGAATACCCACAATCAACGACCGCGCACTGCAAGCGTTAGTTAAACTAGCGCTAGAACCTGAGTGGGAGGCAAAATTCGAGCCAAACTCATACGGTTTTCGACCAGGGCGTTCCTGTCACGATGCGATTGGAGCAATATTCGACAGTATTAGTAAAAAAGCCAAATATGTGCTAGATGCTGATATTGCCAAATGCTTTGACCGTATAGACCATAGAACGTTACTCTCCAAAATACACACATACCCCACAATGAGCCGCCAATTGAAGGTATGGCTCAAAGCAGGTTACTGTGTAGGACATGAATTATTTCCTACTAATGATGGTACTCCACAAGGCGGGGTAATTTCTCCCTTACTTGCGAACATTGCCCTACATGGGATGGAAGAAAGAATAAAACAGTACGCGGAAACACTAAAAGGATACAAACGGGATAACCGTTATGCCCTTAGCCTAATCCGTTACGCTGATGACTTCGTGATAATCCATGAGGATTTAAACGTAGTCAAGAAATGTCAGGAGATAATTGCAGAATGGTTGTATGACATGGGATTGGAATTAAAATCAAGCAAGACAAAATTAACCCACACCCTTAACAAATTAGATGGAAATGTTGGGTTTGAGTTTCTAGGGTTCCATGTACAGCAGCATGAGGTAGGTAACTACCGTGCAGCATCAAATGGACACTTTAAGCTAGGTTTTAATACATTAATCACCCCTTCAAAAGCCAAGGTTAAGGCTCATCTAGCCAAAATTGCCGAAGTAATAGATACCCATAAAACCGCCCCTCAAGCTGCCTTAATTTGCAAGCTCAATCCGATAATTAGGGGATGGTCAAACTATTATTCGACAGTTGTAAGTAAGAAAACCTTTAACAAGGTTGACCATTTAACTTATGACAAGTTAAGAGCCTGGGCAAGAACGAGGGGAAAAGGGAACATCAATAAGGATAAATACTGGCGAACAGTAGGCGACCGCAATTGGTGTTTTAGTACCGAGAACGGAATAGAACTAACACAGCACTCAGATACGCCAATCGTAAGGCATATCAAAGTAAAGGGTGTTGCTAGTCCGTTTGATGGAAACTGGACTTATTGGAGCAAGCGTAGAGGTGAATACCCAGGAACTCCTAACAGGGTTGCATCATTAATCAAGCGTCAAAAGGGTATTTGTTCTCACTGTGGTTTGTACTTTACCAGTACAGATGTTGTAGAAGTTGACCATATTAAACCGACATCATTAGGTGGAAGAGATACCTACGACAACCTGCAACTTCTGCATAAACACTGCCACGACGCAAAGACAGCAACAGATGGGTCAATACACGATAAAGAAGGTGTCAAAACCGATAGCGTGTCTTAAATCGTATCCATAACAAGGATGGTATTATCAAGGAGCCGGATGAGGTGAAAGTCTCACGTCCGGTTCTGAAGGAGAGGTAGAGGTGGCAACGCCTCTATCGACTCTAACTGTAGCTTCTTTGAATGGTGAATTTATCTCAAAATATACTCACCACTGATGAACAGTGTTCAATAAGATGCGTTCCCCCTG
>NZ_JAUBTI010000203.1:0-3368 GCF_036702415.1 Microcoleus sp. D3_18a_C4
GTCAAAAATCAATAAAACTCTTGTGGGACGGGCTTCTAGCCTGTCCAGATTTTCCAATTTAAATGCGTAACAGCTTACTACCAACCTTTAGTTCGGTTAAATCCTTTTTAAGGACTAAAGTCCTGACTGCCAACAAAATATTTAATAATAAAGTTGAATATATATTTAAGATATCAAATAAAATGACAGAAAATTACCCCAAATCCAGAGAATTAGATGTCGTCAATAGCAGTAAAAATAACCATTTCGAGGCACTGGTAAAGCGACTAGATTTGATGATTCGCGCCCGCTATTCGCTGCTGTACATTGTCGGCGCGGAGGAAGAACCGGTCGAAGCCGTAATTGCCCAAGTAGCGCTGCAAGTAACTCCCGCGCGCCGGGTGTTGTTCTGGGATCTTGTGCGGGGCTGGGAGGATAACGGTTCTGGGAAAGGTTCGGTAATGGCGGCGCTCGATCGCGTCAGCAAAACTGCTGTTGAAGAATATACCATATTTGTACTGCGGGATTTGCACCCGGTTTTGAAATATCCTTACACCGAAAAAAATGCGGCGGTAGTGCGGGAATTGCGGAATTTAACGCGGGAATTGAAGCGCAGCAAAAAAACTATAGTTCTTACTTCTCACACGCTGGAATTGCCGGAGGAATTGAAAGAAGAAGTCACAGTAATTGATTTTCCTTTGCCCAACGTGCAAGAAATCGACAGTTTAATTTCTCACGTTGTGGAAAAGCCGCAACAGTTGCAAGTTAGCGGTTTAGCAAGGGAACAGTTGGTTAAAGCTTGTCAAGGTTTGAGCCGCGCTAGAATCGGGCGGGTTTTGGCTAAAGCTTTGGCCGCCAAACAGCAAATTAACGAGTCAGATATTGACGGAGTTTTGGAGGAGAAACAACAAGCAATTCGCCAAACGGGCATTTTGGAGTTTTTTAACTCCAGAGAATCCCTAAAAAGTGTGGGCGGCTTGGAGAATTTGAAACAGTGGGTAAAGATGCGGCAAGATGCTTTTACTGACGAAGCGCGTCGCTACGGCATACCGAATCCGAAAGGAGTTTTGTTAGTAGGAATTCAAGGCACTGGCAAATCTTTATCTGCGAAAACAATAGCCTCAGAATGGCGTTTGCCACTGTTGCGATTGGATACTGGGAGATTGTTTGGCGGCGTGGTCGGGGAAAGCGAAAGTCGCGTCAGGCAAATGATACAATTAGCAGAGGCGATCGCACCTTGCGTTTTGTGGATCGATGAAATAGATAAAGCCTTCGGCAACATTATCAGCGGCAGCGACGGCGATTCGGGAACTTCGCGCCGGGTATTCGGCAGTTTGATTACTTGGATGCAGGAAAAAACCAGTCCGGTGTTTATTGTCGCAACTGCAAATAACGTCAGGATTTTGCCGGCAGAGTTGCTGAGAAAAGGCAGGTTTGATGAAATTTTCTTTTTAAATTTGCCCTCAGAATCGGAAAGGCAAGATATTTTTAAAGTACATTTGCAGCGACTGCGCCCAACTAGATTGCGGGAGTTTGATTTGGGAGTTTTGGCGAAACGCGCTGAGAATTTTAGCGGTGCAGAAATTGAGCAAGTTGTAATAGATGGGTTATATCGGGCTTTTGGCACTTTTGTCAACGGACAGCGCCGGGATTTGATGACGGAGGATATTTTGAGGTCGATCGAGGATACTGTACCTTTAGCTGCGATCGCGCGATCGCAAATTGAAGATTTGAAACGGTGGGCGGCGGAAGCGGGCGCGAGAACAGCTTCTAACGATACTCACTTAATTGATGAATTGAAACGCTACAGCCAGCGGCGAAGGGATGCGATCGACAATTAACCCAATTTGTAGGGTGCGTCAGTTCATATCTAATTTATTCTATGAAAAATTACATCTGACGCACATTCCTAATCGTATGCTGCGTCATTTCAGGGCTGATTAATTATCCCAAATATCTCCCGTTATGACGCACCATACTACTATAAACCTAATTTAAAAACATCAGCAAGAATAGCATTTTTATCAACCATTCTCCCCGCATCCGGCGAATCGTAAACCACTAACAGCGAATTCTGCCCGTCCAAATATGGAAACAGGCTCAACCCCTCAGCATTGTCCGTATTAACCTTAAAAGGCAAGTCAAACAATACCTCCAAATCTCCCCCATCTTGTCCAGTAATACTGTCGCCCGATCGCCCTAAAATCCCCTTTAACCGAAAAACCCTCATCGCCCCAGATAAAGTCATCGTCGGCCCGGCTAAAACAATCAAATCTTCCCCGTTCCAGCACAATTCTCGCACGCCCAAACCGTTCAAATCAACAAAATGTTTGTTGTACAATTTCCCTCCTTTCCCAATTTCCTTAAGCCTTAAAACTCCCGGTTCTGCCTCTTCAACTTCTATTTCTAAAATTATCGCCCAACCCCGCAGCACCGGCCCCCGCAAACCGAGCAAAATGCGATCGCCCCGCACCGCCAACCCTTCAATATCAAAGCCATTTTCTTTACTCGGAATCGGCACAGATAAATACAAGCCGAGGTGGGTGTCATCTTTGAGCGCGTCTGTCAGCAAATTGCCTGTTTCTGTCCGCTGCAGGCATCCCACTGTCAGTTGAATTTCGGGATTGTCAGAATCGGGAATTGACTTGCACAAAATCCCGTCTTTCATAGGAATCCGCGCCAGTAAATAGCGGTTGACCTCTGTCACGATTTGTGCTAATCTTTCAATGTCTTTTTCGGGGTCTTTGCCTTTAGCTTTTTTGCGTTTGGTGCTGTGAGAACCCACCACCCAAAGATAATCTTTGCTGAAATCAATTCCTTCGATATCGATTTCGGATTCTCCAGGTAGATCGATAAAATCGGCGATCGCAAATCTTTGATGTTCTCCAAAAATATGAGGTGCGACAGGCGACAAACGCTCGATCGAAGTCGTTTCATCCGAACCCAGCCACAAATGGCCATCGGGAGTTAAAGCAACAGCGGATAAGTCTGTAATAATATCAGCCGCTTCGCTGTTTAATTGCAGCATCAGCCGGCCGAGCAAAAAGGATTCTGGCATAATTATTAGGATCTAAACTATTCTTAGAGTAAGTCATTATAGTTAAACCTGCTTGAAACTCATAGGTGGCACCATTCTCAATCAGGCTTTTATGGGCGGGCTCGCGTGCCCAACCCCTACTCCCCACAAGAAAGAAAATTCATCTGTTGTGGAACAGGCATCTTGCCTGTTGCTGACAATGGTGCAAACAGAAAATCCATCTGTTGTGGAACAGGCATCTTGCCTGTTCATGACAGAGGTGCAAACAGAAAATCCATCTGTTGTGGAACAGGCATCTTGCCTGTTGCTGACAATGGTGCAAACAGAAAATCCATCTGTTGTGGAACAGGCA
>NZ_JAUBTI010000204.1:0-3224 GCF_036702415.1 Microcoleus sp. D3_18a_C4
AACAGTCATCTTGCCTGTTGAGTGTGTGGAACAGGCATCTTGCCTGTTTAGTTTGTGGAACAGGCATCTTGCCTGTTGAGTGTGTGGAACAGGCATCTTGCCTGTTTGGTTTGTGGAACAGGCATCTTGCCTGTTGAGTGTGTGGAACAGTCATCTTGCCTGTTGAGTGTGTGGAACAGGCATCTTGCCTGTTTAGTTTGTGGAACAGGCATCTTGCCTGTTTTAGCATCAAGTCTCGATCGCCAAGAAACGCTAAGCTATAAACAGCCAACTTAACTTTCAAACAATTATGATTTTTCCAGGTTCGGCAGTTCGAGTTAAAGATAAGGGTGAGATTTACTACGCCTTTCAAGGACAAGTCCAGCGAGTTAGCGACGGGAAAGTCGCGGTACTGTTTGAAGGCGGCAATTGGGACAAGCTGATCACGTTCCGCGTGTCGCAGTTGGAACTTGTCGATGCTACGGCTGGTCGCGCGAAATAGTCAGTTGGTTGTTGACAGTTGACAGTTGTCAGTTGTAATTAGTTATTAGTTATTAGTTATTGTTTATTAGTAGCTACTTACAAATAATAATAAATAACAACCAACTGCCAATAACCAACTGCCAACTGTCAACAACCAACAACCAACTGCCAACAACCAACTGCCAACTGACTAATATGCGTTTACCTTTACCCCAATTTGCTACAAAAGAGCGCCATCCCGATCGCATTGCTGAGGTAATCGAGACGGCAACCTCGGAGTTTTTGGCTCAATGTTTGGAACCGGAAGACTTAAGCTTTCCCGTGATGCCGCCTTTTGGGAGTTGGGTGAAGGCCGAGGATGAAGAGTCGAAAAATCAAATTTACGGCGTGGTTTATTACGCTACGACTAGCCCGATCGACTCGGTGCACAGAGCTCGCGCTTTGGGTTTGTCGCTGGAAGAGTTGCGGGAAGAACAACCGCAGATTTTTGCGATGCTCAAAACCGAGTTTCGAGTGGCGATTGTGGGGTTTGAGGCTGCGCCGGAAAGGTTGAACGGTCACGGCCCATCGAGGGGTAAAATTTATCAGTATTTGCCACCGCGCCCGCCGCAAATTCACCAGGCGGTTTATCGCTGCGAACCGGATGAGGTGATTGATTTTACCGTACAGTTGGACTTTTTGAGGACGCTGCTGGGGGTGACTAATGCGCCAGTGGATGCGCTGACGGCGGCGGCGATTCGTGAGATTTATCAGTTGCGGATGCGCGATCGATCTTGGTTGGTGGAAGCGGGGAGGAGTTTGAGTGTTTTGCTGAAGGATGATTATGACAGGTTGCGGGTAATTTTGAGTCAGATTCATCCGTAGGGGACATTGGACAGTTTTCCGATCTGGAAAGAGGACTGTTAATCTAATTAGTCCTCTTGATTCATCGCACTTATTCTCCTACTTTTTCTTGCACTCGCCGATATTTACCATCTAAACGTTCCTGTCGCTGACGGCGATTATCAGCTTCTAACATTGCCAGCACTTCATCTAACTTTAAATTGACAACATCAAGCTGCTGGCAAACTTTACGTATCCCAGCAACATTTCGCTGTCTTGTCTCTAAATCGGGTATTCTGGGCTGTTGAGTCATGGCAGATTCCAACTCCTTTTAATTTCTCGAATACTTGCTTCAGAGCCATCGGCTGCTGCTTCTGTCTCTGCGATCGTCCTATACAGAAACTCTAGCACATCGGCTGTTGCTGCTGGTTGAGATTCTGCTACCTGTTGCAAGATTCTGTGCAAACGGTTGTAGGGAATTCTCAGACGTTCCTTAACATTATCAATTGCTTCTAGCTCAGGCATTGTTTCCTCTGTTTCGCCAAATTGCTGTAAGAGGGAATATTCGGCTGCTGTTGCTGTGTCCAGAAGTGCGACTAACCGCTGTTGCAATCCCAAAATAGTGCTGATAGTTGGGTCGGGTAATTTTGCCATAAATTTGAATTTGGAGGATGACAAATTATCAGTATATTAGCACTTGGTACGGTCTAGAAACAGGTAATTTAGAGAATTGGCAAAGGAAGAAACGATCGCACTTAATTCAAAATGCGATCGCCCCATTCAGTTTTGCAGAACACTGCGTCTGATGTAAGAGAGCATTTTTGCCCAATTTAATCTAAAGAAACATAGCGAATCAAACTCCGCATGAGCTTGCCGATAGTCGGGGCAGGTAAAATCTGCGACCATTCTTGAACTGCTGCAAAGCGACGCAAGTAGAGTGCGCTAACAATTTTATCGATTCCCTTCTGGGAACCAATCACTAGGATCAGCACAGGTTCCCGGTCTGGTTCAGCAGGCACAGGATTTGGCTGCGATGTCGGCGATGTCGGGATTTCGTTGATATCTGTGGAAACAAAAAGCTGTGTTTGAGTCATTGCGGTCGATCTCCTCGATCTAATAGGTGCTAATTGTCAACTGATCGCAGTGTAGCGCATTAGATGACAATCAGCAACGTTTACAGGAGCATGACTCTCTGACACAATCGGGAGCATGGGAAGAGCAGGTAAAGCCCTCAAAAAAATATTAGAGGCATACGATATCAGTCAATATCAATTGGCGGCAAAGATGGAAATCGATCGCTCAAACGTTAGCCGTTGGGTGAGTGAAGAACGAGATCCATCCGCTGAGGCGGTATTTGCGATTAAGCAAGCGTTGCAGACATTCAATCGGGAGGCGGCTGATGAATTCGTCAGGTTGTACCTGGGAAATGGCGAGGAAAACGGTTAGGTTCTCAGGTGTGGACAGCGCCCCACAGATGGTTGCACTGCATTCAAGGGCGATCGCGCATTAGTTTGCAATAATTTATTTAAAGCGAGGAAGATTATATGTGGGTAGAGCTAACAGCGCTAAATCAAGTTCCCGAATGGGGTGTGTTGAAGGTAAAAGTTGACGAAACTTCAGTGATTTTGAATCGTCAAGGCATGAATGTCACTTGTTACCGCAATGCTTGCACTCATTTAGAATATCCGATCGACATGGGTAAGGTAAATAACGGTATCATTACCTGTCCGTTTCACAAATATCAGTACAAGTTAGATACGGGTAAATGTTTGAATGCACTAGGCGATGCCCTGGAATCTTATCCGGTAAAGATTGAGGGCGATCGCGTTTTTGTAGAAATAGATTAGTCATTAATCTTAGGAGCGCGAATTAAATAACTTACAATTTTAATTGTTATTGTGGGATGGGCGTCCCGCCCGTCCTTTTTGGACGGGCGGGAC
>NZ_JAUBTI010000205.1:0-3217 GCF_036702415.1 Microcoleus sp. D3_18a_C4
GGCGTAATTCCCAACGGGGTACTTCGCGCAGCGCTCAGATTAATCCCCTTTAAATATACCGAGGGACTTCCCGGCTGGTAGTTAAAAATTCAATACGCGACAGCTTACCCCTGCTGAAACCGGATTTTTTGTCTGGGTGCGTCCAGGACTGTTCTTTTGTTTTTTGTGCCTGCAGGCTGGTTTCGAGGTGCCCGACAGCTTATTCGCCGTCTGTTTCCCCATCTTCTAGGAAAAGTTCGGACTCCGGTATCGCTTTAAACACCGGACAGAAACCGTCGGGGGTAACTTTAAAGCCAAACAAAGCACTGGACTGGTTCCAACAGCGCTGGCTGCGGTAGTGCTGGCAATTGCCGCAGCATTCGAGGTTTGCCTGAACGGCGCTGCCTTGAAAAAGGAGTTCCCGCTGGGAGATGCCCCGCAGTACCAGTTCTTCGCCTTGCCAGCGCGCTTCTACCAAACCGGTATCGGCAAAATTGGCCCACCGAGGATCGGCTGTAATCGGACTCGGCAAGCTAATTGCTACCTCTGTCCCCAATTCGCTGAGTTCTCCCTCATAGTTAGTTTCTGGGATAGCGGGCTGCAAAAACATTTCCCCGATCGGCAATTCGACAAGTGTTCCGGCCGCCGGAGTGTGCAACTGGTAGCGGTTTCGCAGCTCGTCCAAGTTAGCCAAGTCAGCCAAATATGCAGGGGAACCGTGGAGTAAAATTACGTGCTGGGGACGCAAATTGTGGATGAGTTGGGTAGTCCCCGGCCCGTCGCAGTGTTCGGCTAGCAGATAAGTTTCGACACTTGTGACTCCAAATTGGGGCCTGTTGCCCAGCCAGTCGGTGACGGGATATCCGGGTTTTTGAGGGGCGAGCAAAATCCAAGGATTTGTGCCATCGGCAACATACAAAGCCAAATCAGCTAACTTGTCTGTAATTACAATACAGGGCGTGGCTCCTAATCCGGGGCGCTGTTCGGCAGACAGCCGGCGGACGCGGGGTTTTACCCTTTCGTCCCAAAATAAAGGTTGGTGCAGAGCAAAATTTTGGACGGCGGTGGGAAATTGGGGTAACAGTTCCAGATAAGCGTCGCACCCGTCGGCGACAGTGCCGTCCACCCAAATATCCAAGTCGCGGCCAGTAAAGTAGTGGTGACTGCGGAGCAGCATCAGCATTTCTTGGCCCAAACCGAGGGCCGGCGCGGGCAGCAGTACCGAGTAACCGTCGGCGATGGCGCGGTGGATGCGATCGGCTAACTGATTTTCTAGTTGTCGGCGGTGAGGGTGGCGCGCCGTGCCGTAACTGCCTTCCAAAATTAACACATCCGGCTTCATGCCCCTGAGTTCTCCCAGGGGCAAACCTTCCACCAAACGAGAATTGGACAGGAAAAAGTCGCCGGTGTAAACCACTGTGTAGGTGCGGTGCGGGGCGGCATAAGTCAGCAGCACAGTCGCCGCTCCGGGCAAATGGCCCGACGGGAACAACTGTACGCTCAGTCCGGGGCGCACTTCGAGCGGCGACTGCCAGGGCAGTCCCTGACAGAACCGGGACTCTGGCTGTTGAGCCAGTTCTGGCCAGTTGAGCGGTAGCAGTCGCGCTGTCACTTCGCTGGCGTAAATTGGCAAGTGGGGGAAAGATTGATGGAGTGCTAGCAAACCTCTGGCATGATCGGAGTGGGCGTGGGTACACACCACAAAATCGGCTGGCAGCGATCGATTTAAGGTCGCTGATAGCGGTGCAATATCGTCTACACCGCAGTCGAGTAAAATGCGGTGCGGCCCCATTCGGACTAGGAGACAGACCCCTTCTTGGGCGTGGCCTGCGCCGTAAGGTAAACAATCGAGATCCATCACTGCGGTTAGCTCCCTGCTTTGCACGCAACTTGCAGTATCGCCACTTTTAAACATCGGTTGCGACTGCATTCATTCGATCGATGTTGAGTCTCGGACGCTGAAACCGGGTTTGATGAACGAAAACACTTTGTTGCCGCCCTCGCTCCCGGTAAAAAAACCCGGTTTATCCAAGTTTTGGTGGGTAAGCCCTGGAGCTAAATGTTTGCTCGAAGGCTCCGGCTCTCGTGCAAGGAAAGTAATTGCACTTAAGATTTGATGCAGCGCCAAGAAGGCGATTTTCCGAAGGCATTTGCCTGATGGGCATTCGGCCTTCGACAAAGTTCAGGCTACTGGTTCTGGCATCAAAAGTTACATTTTATTGCACCATGTAAGAGTACCGAACTCAATCTCATATTCTGAGTTTTAAACTTTTTTCCACAATTTGCGCCTGCTAAAAGCTAGTCTTTTTTATGAGAAGATTTTAATTCAGATGTCCCAATCTCTTGATAAAACTTTACAATTCTTCATTTTTAGGGTTTTGAGGGCCGTGTAGAGTCCAATCTGAAAAACGGAGAACGAGCATCGTGCTAGCTAACTGCTTTTGTCAGGCCAGAGAGAGACTTTATGAGTTTGCTCGGTTTCTTTGTAAAAGTTTGATACATTCTTCTAAGCAAACCTTGTGGCTGTTGAGGAGAGAGTTTAAATAGCTTTTTGACCCCGCCCAAAAACGGATATATAGCCTTTCGAGCTCTCATAGGAGGTACTCATGGGCATAGGGCATAGGGCATAGGGCATAGGGCATACCTCACCACGCTTGAGAACCGCTATAAGTTTCCGACAGGAATCGCCCGCAGCCCAAAGTTTTAGACTCTTGTTCAAGCTCCCGATTCATCTGTGGAGTAAATCGAAAATCGAAAATCGAAAATCGACTGGCTGCCCCATAATAGGTTTTTTTACTCCGCTCCTTGACTAGGGGACAAAACGATGCGTTCTTTGGTTTTACCCCAAACATAGCCACATCAATCCCCCGACAATAGATGATATTCATCCTATAAAAATACCACTAGCTTGCCAGAAGTAATCTCAGCTCGCTCAGTCTCCAACCAGCCTGTTATATCCTGTTTTTTTATCATTGCTGGGTCTTATTTAGGGTGGAGTTTTGGAGTTCTTTTCAGCTAATCCGTAGGCGGTTAAACCGCGAAAGTTTGAACGTGGAGAGTGTTTAAGTGTTTGGTATATTGCCCTTGAATAGTATCCGATCGCAATTAAAGCTGAAATGAGGGGCGATCGCACAAACCCGGTTTTATCAAAAAATCTGGTTTTTAGCTAGTCAGACGGGAATCCCTCGCGCGATACCGCTTCGGTTGGTGTGGGATGAAAGGCGCGTGAGACTCCTGA
>NZ_JAUBTI010000206.1:0-3205 GCF_036702415.1 Microcoleus sp. D3_18a_C4
GGCTTAGGGGGCGGTAAATACGCCAAGTTGGCTGACGTGCTGCAACTACCAGGTACTAAACAGCCTGAACCCGAAATCACAGTAGGGGAGATGTGGGAAGCGTACCTTGAATGGAAGAAAACAGTAATTGAAGAGTCAACCTTTGTAGATGTTTTTAAAACAATGTCTAATACTCTTTTGGGTAAGGTATGGGACAGAAAAACTAACAAACACATCCAATCAGAAACAGATTTATCTGTTTTTCGATTGGATGACAAGGCTAACATTCTAATTGCAATAGAAAATATGAAGATGTCTCGCAAGACGTATTTCATAAATGAACTCAATCGAGCTTTTGATTTTTCAAAAATTAAGGGAATGTTGGTAAATCCGACTACTGAGAACCCTTTTACGCTTGACAAATTTAGTACCCCTGCTATTACAACTCAACAAAAGTACGCTTCTAAACTTGTTAATGGAGTAGAGAAAGAATGGCACGAGGTATTAGATGAGAAAGCTTTAGAGGATGATAGACGTGCTTTTACTAGAGAAGAGCGTGACATCATTATCAAGGCTTTTTATGAATCAGAAAAAGCAAGCGATAGAGATTATGCACCCTTGATTGAGTTTTACTTTTTGACTGGGTGTAGAACTGCTGAAGCTATCCCTCTTGTTTGGAGAGATATCGACTTTGATCGAAATCTAATTCGATTTAGCAAGTCACTAGGTGTGACAACTAGAAAACTCAAAGAGACTAAAACTGGAGATGTGCGATTCTTTTACTTTAGTGAGAATTCTCGATTAAGGGAGTTATTAATGAAGTTAAAAAGTGAAAGCTCAAACAGTTTAGTTTTTCCTAATGAAGATGGAAAATATCGACATCAGTCAGCAATTGCTAAAAAATGGCGAGGGTTTAACAATTCTAAGGAATTGAGTGATGGAACTAAGGTTGTTTACACGTATCCCGGTGTAGTTACTCAGTTAGTAGAAGAAGGTAAGATTTCAGGATATTTACCTCTTTATCATGCACGCCATACTTACATAACTCTTACGGCACACGCTAATAAACACGATAACAATGCTTTACTCTATATTGCTACTTCCTGCGGTAACAGTGTAGATGTGATTCTCAGACATTACCTAGGAGTAAGTGAGAAAACAAGAATTGTAGAAGTTTAGCTCTCCCACTACCGCCCCCTTAAAAGGGCGGTTTTTTTTTGGCAGTACGATCGCACGGCACGGCAACCGGAAACCTTCAATCGAGTTATGTGCATGATGTGAGTGAGAGTACTTGCTAGTATCTGTGTGTATTTTCTGGCTTAGCCGCCCGTAACAGGCGGCTGTGATTAGAAAAAGACCAAATATGCCTGATTTTGCGACTTGACTTGAAGTGACTTTTGGTGCGATCGTCAAAGAAACAAAAGACCCCTACGGTGCTACTAACACTTTCGGGGTATTTGCCTTTAGCTGTCTAAGAGCCTCTGGCTTCATTATTATGTCACAACAGTCCGCTCCACATACCCCACGATCGGCTTCTCTTAACTATTCGTGGGACAAGCCCCTTGCTCTACGATGGTATCGAGATGCCGTATTTGATAACATCCGTCACACCGAGGCCTTTGCTTGCATTGATATCGGCACTGGCGTTAAGCCGTGGCTGTACTACTACCAGGCCCCCGTGCTACTACCAGAGCAGTGTGACTCCCTTTACGGTGTCGAGCCAAAAACTACCGACAGGTTGATTCGCAACTTTGAAGCCCAACTGGTAGGGGATGGTTTGTTTGCTTGCCCGGAAACATTTGTACAATACTCAGAGCCTGTACTGGGTATCTGTTGGATAGGGAAGCCTCACCTTAATTACCTACTCCCTCCACGGGCCGTGCTTAAGCTAGCTTGCTGGATGCCTGCTACTACCGAGGTACTACGGGTACTAACGTGCTTAGAAGCGATCGCAAAAAAAGCATATGAGCCACTACCCGAATCGGTGAGGATGTCTCAACACTATCGGATAGTGGAACGACGTACCGCCCCAAAGGACAAGGTTGCAATGGTAGCGGAAACACAAGAATTAGGGCTTTATGCCTACGCCAAACACTTCGGAGACCTTAAATCGGGCATTACCTATAAGCGGTTGCTTACCCATTACGATCGCGGCGGACAGTTCCCACCAACACGGCAAGAGCTAAACGATTTGTTGATTGAGTTTTAATCCGCGATCGGTAGGCACGGAAAGTAAAAAGCTAGAATCACACTATGCAGATGATGTGACTCTAGCTTTTCTTTTTGCCTTCATTTTTTATCACGGCCGCCTATCACGGGCGGCTATTATTGGCGGCTATGACTGGAAAAGGACTTACTTACTTAAGCGCCTGTTATACAAAGTAAGGAAAATGCGTCTTGTGTATAAGTATTTGTGAGATTCAGTATAAATTTTTCTCGCTTTGTATAGACTTTAATGTACGAGAAAATATTCCTAAACCTATAGGGGTTCGAGAAGAAGTATAGCGTTATATAGCAATTATTTGTGGGATATTTGCCATCTGGTTGTAGGTTATAATTCCAACAGCAGAATTTGCCCGATTGCACCCGCAGGCAAAAAAAAGCCCCGCTACCTCTGATAAAGGTGAACGGGAGACAATCAAAATATTTCTTAATTTTCAACTTAGCATTATTTTCTAGACTTTTTCTAGCAAACCTAGAGAGTCCCCTTGCCGGAAGGGTATATCACGGCAATTGTCTCCAATCACTAACACCAGGGATAGCGGTTATCCACCCTTACAAAAGGAACAACCGCTATGGACAGTGTATCATCAATTTCTCAAACTGTTGCTACTACCCGCAACGAATCTTTACTTAGTGCCGCCGACCAAGAGTATCTGAGAATCGAGCGCAAGCTTACCCTCGACTGGATGTACGCAAGTTGTGGGAGCGCGGATATCCCGAAAGCCACGATATTACTGGGATATGAAGCAAAATCACCCTGTATCGTGTTCTACAGTGACGGGATGGAGCAATTGCAACTCCGACCGATTACCCCGTGGGCTTCAAAGGATGGAAAGCTTCCCAAGTACCGTACCCCGAAAGGTGAATATGACGCTTTCCTTGCCAATCATCCAGAAATCGAAGCGTATTGGACTGATTTAGAGGCGCTTAAAGCCCGATGCTTCACCATTAACGGCAAACCTTATCTACTCATCACTGAAGGCTGCATAAAAGCGATTACAGG
>NZ_JAUBTI010000207.1:0-3052 GCF_036702415.1 Microcoleus sp. D3_18a_C4
CGCTCGCGTATTGTACAATACGCGAGCGGGGACGCTCGCACTGTAAATGCAAAACTGAGATGCTCCCATATTAGAAGTCAGTAGTCAGTAGTCATTAGATTAGGAATAATTACCAATTACCGATTACCAATTACCAATTACCAATTACCGAGTTCAGTCTTTAAGCGGCTTACCATCTCGATTGACAATACGGCTTTCACCATCCTTAGCGGTGACATTTTCATAAACCCCTTCATCCCGCTTCACGTACTTGCTGAACCCCTGATTTTTATAATCGGTGTCCGATGTCGGCTTCATCAACCTCGGAGCGCTCAGCAGTCGGCGTACCGGAGCATCTGCGGGAGTCTCCCCGGGTTCGCACTTAGCCAACTCGCACAGTTGGCCCCAAGTCGAAACTTCCAGGTTCATGCTGTGCCAAACTTCTAACTGCTGGTTGTTTTCGGGACACAAATAATCGTATACAGGCATACTAAGAATCTCGTTTGCAACTACTAAAATTACTAATTGCACGGTTATTGAGAATATTATAGCTCAACATTACTAAAAATTCAACCCTAAAAATCAAACTTTACTATTTTTAACGGTTGTTGAAACCTTAAATCCGCTATATTATTAACCCTGTGTGCTTGCTGCCGGATGCGATCGAGACAAAGCCCAAAAGTACCCTACCCTGAAATCCTCTGACTCGATCGCACGATCGCACGATCGACGGCTAGCAAATGCCCGCAAGACTTCCCTCAATGCCGTCAAAGGATCGATCGTCATTTTCAGACTGTACGGAAATCACAGATTCTAAGTTTCAATTTTATTTATTTACTCACCAGCGAGGATTTACCGATGAGCGATTTCAAAGTTACGCCAGAAGTAGAGCTGAATACAGCTCAAATGTTGGAGCGATACCAACTGCAAGATGAGACAAATCTGCGGCGTTGGGCAAAACTGCACGGCATTAACAGCACTCGCGGTTTCTTCTATCCGAGTGAAGTAGATTTGATGGATCACGCTCACCACCATCTTTACAATTTGGGAATGAGCATTGCTGACTACCAAAGTCTTTTAGACCGGCGCCGCAGCCATTCCCAGAGACCGGGCGACCAAAATAAAACAGTAGCAAGTCAAGTTGCTGACGAAGCATACGATGCCATAGAAACGCTAACCGATCAGTATGCTGAAGCTATAGATTTAATGGGAGAACGTATAGCAGACCATTTCATAGATGAACTCGATTTATCTGTGATGCGGCACCTTTCTCAAAAAGTGAAAGACCGGCGCACTCTCAACGGTCAAAGCAAAAAGCCTAACCGTTTTCTCCAAGTGATTAAAGCTGTGTTGCAACCGAGCAGCGAAAATACGCTTCTGGTTCCCAAAAAAGAGGATGACTCTAGTTTAGAATTAGAACAGCATCATCGGCTCGGCTAGTCGCCGATTTTTGTGAAAGGCTAAGAGACTTTTTGTTCAATTAACTGGTCAAATTTACTGAAAAGCAGACCCGAATCCTCCCCTTGTCAAGGGGAGGGAGCAAGAGTCAATCGATTTTAGATTTTAGATTTTAGATTTTAGATTTTAGAATTGAAGCATTGACCCCACCGATAAATTGGGGGGGCAAGTTTCATCGGATACAGGTTTTTTATTTCTGGGTCCTGAGTCTGCTTTCGGAATGAATCACGTGGCGGGTATCCTGGATGCTTTCGGTCACATTTTTTATATTATGAAGGGGAAGTGAAGAGAATAAATTAACGTTTCCCAGAAGTCTAAATTACTTTTAAACTGATGTTGGGTTTCGCGACGGAACCAAACCTAATATAACTAGGGACAGATTGCGCGATCGCCAAAATTAGAGATAATATCTGCAGAATTGAACCTGTCAACCTTGCCCAAGGTAAAAAAATGATTAAATCCTGGATGGTAATTGGAGGCGTCGCCTTGATAGTAGCACTAGCCACTAACATAATCCCGCCCAGCGACTTCCAATGGTTCAACCGCTTGCAGCGTCCTAGATGGCTAGTATTTGAAAGAGCAATTCCCCTAATTTGGACAGTAATTTTTATTTGTGCAGCTTGGTCAGCAGTGATTGTTTGGGAAAAAGAACCAGGAACTCAGGAGACTTGGCTGAGAATGGGTTTGTACCTGCTTTTAGAAATAGTAACTATGTCTTACACCTCGGTTATGTGCAAAGTTAGGAGCCTAAAAGTCGGCACAATAATCGGCGGAACGGGCGCTATTTTAAGCGTAATGCTAGCTTTAAGTGTGTTGCAAGTTTCGGAGCCAGCCGCCCTGTTATTGCTGCCTTACATACTTTGGAGTCCGATCGGCACTTACACCACTTGGGCAATGATGCACCTGAACCCGGCGGATGTTTAGCCTCTCATGGAATTAGTCATTTTAATGGGATTGCACGCAGAGAAAAAAAGCACCTTTTAAACCTAAAATGTGCTCGCTGTTAGCTCCCCGGCTTCTTTAATAAGTCCGGGAGCGGAGTCTTCTGTTTTTTGAAAATAGGCAATTAACGATCAACTATCTCAAACCAGATCGACTGCCATAAACTTTAACCCTTTCTTTCTACCTTAAATTTATCACAAGAGTTTTATGTATCAGACGGCAAATTTTCGAGCGCGGAAATGAGTTGTTGCAGTAGCTCACCAAAGCCAGCCATCTGTTCATCAAAAGCATCGCCATTTCTTACATAAAGATCGTTCTTTCGTTCACTTTCAAGCACTTCCTTTGCAGCTATAACTTCTGCGACACTAATGCCATGCTTCTTAGATAATTTTACTATCACTGCAATAAAAGCATCCAGATGTGAATCTTCTACTGTGCAGTCATTTCGCTCTTTCTGGCTAAATAAAGTACCCATCTGGTTTCTAAAAATAGTTATTTTTTAAACATACCACAATTATGATATTCATTATTAATAAAGACTAAAACCGCAAAAAAATCTGTACAAATTAACGCTTGCTTGTACAGATAAGTAAAGATAGGATCGCGAATTAAATAACTTACAATTTTAATTGTTATTGTGGGATGGGCGTCCCGCCCGTCCTTTTTGGACGGG
>NZ_JAUBTI010000208.1:0-3017 GCF_036702415.1 Microcoleus sp. D3_18a_C4
TCCCCGCTCGCGTATTGTACAATACGCGAGCGGGGACGCTCGCACTGTAAATGCAAAACTGAGATGCTCCCGATCGCCCAACCCACTAAAATTAGTTAGTAGTAAACACTCTTTGCTACCAACCCTGGTGTACCTTGGAACACCTGTAAAACCTACAAAGTTATATCAAATCCCGTAGCCTCGTCGGGCGTAAAATCCCGTCAACAATCACGGACGCTGCAACAGGAATTAATCGAATTAATCTGCGTTAATCTGTGTTAATCTGCCCACATCTGCGGTTTAAAAAAGAAAACTTCTCGAACCGCAGATGACAAGGGATTGACGCAGATTCACGCCGATAATCAGAGATTTATGAATAATCCCGATGCTAACAGATTTAATATTATACCAAATCCGGCTTGAATACACCTTGATTTTTTAGCATTTTAGAGAGGAACAAAAGGCAACTGTAAGAACGAGGTCAAGGGCCGAGTGCTACAAAGTTTCTAACCCGGATTGAGTATTGTGAGGAACGCCACAGAAGTTCTGATCTGCTGTGGCGTTTTGTTCGCCAGAACAGGAGACTTTCGCCGCCAATTCTAGAGTTCAGAGAGATTGGGTAGGAAATCCGAGGAGCCGATCGCCCCGTTAACCCCAACCAGATTCGCTAAAACCCGATCGGTTCCTGCTACTTGCAGCAACGTACCGTTCGGAGTGGCGCTAAATTGCAACTGCTGGAAACTCAGGCCCTCCCTCAAAACAAACTTATCGACGGCTACCTCGAAGTTAATGACAGTATCAATACCGCCATCAGCACTCAACACATATCGATCGAACCCAATACCTCCAATTAAAGTATCCTCGCCCAAGTCACCAAACAGCCAGTCATCTCCAGCGCCCCCATTGAGAAGGTCGTTATCTTTACCACCAATCAGAGTATCGCTACCAGCATCTCCGTTGATAGTATCTAGGCCTTCATTGCCGTAGAGCAAGTCATCGCCGTCACCGCCGTTGATGCAGTCTTGCTGGTCGTTTGCGCCCACCGAGACAGCCCGGTTATCAGCACGATCGCCATAGATAGTATCATTCCCCTCGCCACCGCAGAGTTCATCGCTGCCGTCACCGCCGTAAATCAAGTCGTCACCCAGATCTCCGTGTATGAGGTCGTTAGCTTTGCCGGCGAAAATCAAGTCGTTGTCTTCACCGCCACTGATGGTATCGTCACCCTCATCGCCGAACAGCACATCAGCACCGATGCCACCAAAGAGCAAGTCTTGGCCGCCAACATCTTGAACTCGACTTCGAGCACCGCCGTACATGGTGTCGTCGCCGCTATCGCCGACAAGGGTATCAGAGCCAAGTTCGCCCCAAGTCAGGTCATTATCTTTGCCACCCCAAACACAATCATTGCCTTTACCTGCTTGCACGGTATCATTACCGTGGCCGCCGCCGATGATGTCGTTGCCGCTGTCGCTAAAGATTAAGTCTTGTTCGCCGATATCCCCGATGGACTGGGAACTGCCACTGTCGCCGAGCAGAGTATCGGCTCCTTCGCCGCCGTAGAGGGTATCGGAGCCTAATTGACCGTAGATGATGTCATTGCCTTTGCCTCCGTAAGCGGGATCGTTATCTTTGCCTGCAACCAGCGTATCGTTGTCTTGTTGGCCGTTGAGGAAGTCGTTACCGAAGCCTCCGTACAGCAAGTCGCGTCCCTCGGAGTCGGTGGCCCTTTGGTCGCGGATGCCCCCAAACAAGCTGTCGGAGCCGATGCCACCAAACAAGGTATCGTTCGCGAGTTCGCCCCAAATTAGGTCATTTTCTTTACCTCCAAGGGCAATATCGCCACCTTTGCCGGTATGGATGATATCGTCGCCCTCGTTGCCGTTAATGAGGTCTGTACCGTTGCCTCCAAAGAGCAAATCGCGAGCATCGTCAGGATTTTGGGAGTTGTTCTGCCCGTTGTCTCCCAAAATCGTATCGGCACCTAGATCTCCAAAGAGAGTGTCAGAGTCTAAGTCGCCGGCAACCCAGTCATTCTGTTTGCCTCCGTAAACACTATCGTTGCCCTCGCCTCCGTCAACAATATCGGTGTCAATGCCACCAAAAACCCTGTCATTGTCTTCGTTGCCGTAAATTTCGTCCGCGCCGTCTTCACCTAAAAGCAGGTCGTTGCCTCCAAAACCGACGATTTTTTGGTTGCCTTTGGTGTCTGCGATGAAGCCATCGCCGTCGGTTCCTTTGGTGGTTTGTCCCTCTGAAAATTGTGAAATAGGCCGGACAAATCCAACAGCAGGTGGTTGCTGCGGGGGCACAAAGTTAATTCCGGGTTTTTCCATAATGGGCGAACATTGACAGTCGGTATCTGTTTCCCCGATCGGATTTGAGACGATCGGCGATGCCGGCGTTGGTGTGGGAGTTGGCGCCCCCGACCGCAAGATAGCCGTGACAGTAGCGACAGCGGGACTGGTGGCACCGCTGTTGTCTGTGGCGCTGTAGGTGAAATTGGCTCCTGTAAAGTTGCCCGTCGTGAAGAAAAATAGTTGCTGCAACTGTGCTGGAGTCAGGACTTGGCCGGGTGTCACGGGTACGCCGCCGTTGGCGGGATCTCCTAAAAACAGAACGGCTTGGTCTGGTGAGGGCAGGGTGTTGATGGTGTAAGAGACGATCGACCCGTCGGGGTCGCTTCCTCCCAATCCTGTGACTAACTGGCTGCTGTTGGGCCCGAGGCTGGAGTTGGCATTTTTGGCAACTGGCGGTTGGTTGTCAGTTGGAAGTATGGCCGCGACAGTAGCAGCACCAGGACTGGAGGCGCCGCTGTTGTCTGTGGCGCTGTAGGTGAAATTGGCTCCTGTAAAGTTGCCTGTGGCTTGCAAAAATAGTTGCTGTAACTGTGCTGGAGTCAGGACTTGGCCTGGTGTCACTGGTACACCACCGTTGGCTGGATCTCCTAAAAACAGAACGGCTTGGTCTGGTGAGGGCAGGGTGTTGATGGTGTAAGAGACGATCGACCCGTCGGGGTCGCTTCCTCCCAATCCCGT
>NZ_JAUBTI010000209.1:0-1533 GCF_036702415.1 Microcoleus sp. D3_18a_C4
ATCATTTATTCCACAGCTTCGGTAGACTGCTTAGCCCCGTTCATTTTCGGCGCAGGAGCGCTAGACCAGTGAGCTATTACGCACTCTTTTAAGGGTGGCTGCTTCTAGGCAAACCTCCTGGTTGTCACTGCACTCCCACCTCCTTTATCACTTAGCAGTCATTTTGGGACCTTAGCTGGTGGTCTGGGCTGTTTCCCTCTTGACGATGAAGCTTATCCCCCACCGTCTGACTGGCCGAGTACCAGTTTAGTATTCAGAGTTTGCCTCGATTTGGTACCGCTCTCGCAGCCCGCACCGAAACAGTGCTTTACCCCTAAACTTAATCTCGACCGCTGTGCCTCAACACATTTCGGGGAGAACCAGCTAGCTCCGGGTTCGATTGGCATTTCACCCCTAACCACACCTCATCCGCTGATTTTTCAACATCAGTCGGTTCGGACCTCCACTTGGTGTTACCCAAGCTTCATCCTGGACATGGTTAGATCACCCGGGTTCGGGTCTATAAACAGTGACCTGTGCTTTCACACGGGCGCTCTTGTCAAACTCGCTTTCGCTTTGGCTTCAACCCATAGGGTCTTAACCTGCCACTGCCTATAACTCGCCGGCTCATGCTTCAACAGGCACGCGGTCAGACGTTAAATCGTCCTCCCACTGCTTGTAAGCTAACGGTTTCATGTTCTATTTCACTCCCCTTCCGGGGTTCTTTTCACCTTTCCCTCGCGGTACTGGTTCACTATCGGTCACACAGTAGTATTTAGCCTTACGAGATGGTCCTCGCTGATTCACACGGGATTTCACGGGCCCCGTGCTACTCGGGATACAGTCACGCTCTTTTCTACTTTCGACTACAGGACTTTCACCTTCTCTGGTGCAGCTTTCAACTGCTTTGTCTAGCTTCAAGATACGTTAATTGACTGTCCCACGACCCCAGAAGTAAAAACCTCTGGTTTAGGCTGTTTCCCGTTCGCTCACCACTACTTGGGAAATCGCTATTGCTTTCTCTTCCTCCAGCTACTAAGATGTTTCAATTCGCTGGGTTCGCCGCTATCAGTCTATGTATTCAACTGATGCTTACTGGGTTGCCCCATTCGGACATCTCCGGATCAATGCTTGCTTCCAGCTCCCCGGAGCTTATCGTCGGTCGCCACGTCCTTCTTCGCCTCTGTGTGCCTAGGTATCCACCGTTAGCCCTTTGTAACTTGACCACTTGATTCTTTCATGGTGGTCGCTTGTCTGATGCTCCGATTTCTCGGATTACATACACGCTTTGATGACTTAATTTCTATGCAGTTTTCAAGGTTCTGACTAGAGTTCTAGACTCCAGCATTCCGACTTCTTTTTTGACCAAGTTAGTCTGGGTGCTGATTTCTATTTTTTTGGCTTTTTTTGGCGGTTGTAATAGTTAGTGAGAGTGGAGGTAAGCGGACTCGAACCGCTGACTTCCTGCGTGCAAGGCAGGCGCTCTACCAACTGAGCTATACCCCCACACTTGTAAGTTCTGATTTTGATTTTATGAGTCCTGAATTAATCTTT
>NZ_JAUBTI010000210.1:0-2906 GCF_036702415.1 Microcoleus sp. D3_18a_C4
GTTGATGGATGCTATCAAGGGCAACCGGTTGGGAGCATCTCAGTTTTGTAAAAAGCATTTTTTTTATTGTAGTGCGCGCGTCCCCGCTCGCGTATTGTACAATACGCGAGCGGGGACGCTCGCACTGTAAATGCAAAACTGAGATGCTCCTAAGTGAAGTGCGATCGCCCTTTCATCCATCCGCGTTCCTCCGCATCTATCCGCCTGCATCTGCGGTTCAAAAAAAGAACCCCCTTTTTGATAGTATCTGGGCCTGTGGTAAAATAAAACTAGAGTTTTCTCAGCTCAAGGAGATTTTGAGATGATTGCTACTACTTCAAGTTTAGCCGAACAGAGAACACTGCTAGAAAACATTAGCTGGTCAACCTTTGAAACGTTGCTCAAAGAAATAGGCGATAAGCGAGGTTATCGCATAGCTTATGATAACGGGATGTTGGAAATTATGAGTCCTTTATACGAACATGAAAATCCCAAGATTCAGTCCGATCGCTTCATTTTCATTTTAGCAGAAGAACTCGGCATTGAAATCAAAAGTGCTGGCTCAATGACTCTCAAGCAAGAACAGGCTAAAAAGGGTATAGAACCTGACAATTGTTATTATATTCAAAGTGAACCAGCAGTCAGAGGCAGGCAAGAACTAGACTTAGAAACTGCCCCACCGCCCGACTTGGCAATTGAAATAGATATTACCAGCAGTTCAATTAATAAGTCAGGAATTTACTCGGCACTTGGCGTACCCGAACTCTGGAGATATAACGGGCGAGTTTTAAAATTTTATCAGTTAGCTTCCGAGGACTATGTTGAAGGCAATTTCAGTATTGCTTTTCCCTTTTTATCATCAACAGAAATGAGTAGGTTTTTTGAGCAGACTAAAACAATGGGAGAAATTGCATTACTGAAATCATTTAGAATTTGGGTTAGGGAAAAAATCTAAAGCGGTGAATATCGCCCTTTCGTCCATCCGCGTTCCTTGTGGCACGGGCGTCCCGCCTGTGAAAAATATGCGGTTTAACAAAAGAGCGATCGCCCAACTAAAACTCCCTAATTTCAGGATGAACAAACTGATAACCAGCCGCCTTAATCTTTTGATTCGACACCCTCGCATTATAAGGCCGCACGCTAGGACTTCCATCCCAAGAAACTTGAGGCAAATTATGAGTTTCAAAAATGCGATCGAGCAATTCACCACTAGATAGCGACACATCCCCGACTAAATTGTAAATTCCCTGCAATCGATTTTCCAAAGCAAAGGTTAACCCCCCAACAATATCATCTCGATGCACCCAATTAGTAGCATCTTCCCCCTTACCGGGACGAGTGCTCCCAGCCCAACCTCTAAAGATTTTAACTAATTCTCGCCCAGGCCCGTAAATTCCACCCAAACGGAGAATGCAGACGTGAAGATTTGGACTCGATGCTGCTAATAAAACCCGTTCTGTTTCGGCGAGAATTTCACCATTTGGATTAGCAGGCGCGACGGGTGATTCTTCATTTACCAATTCACCTTGGCGATCGCCATACACAGAATAAGTACCCGTATAAATAACCTGCTTTACTGTCGGGATCTGCTGTAAAACCGATACTAAAGTTGTCGCAGTATCTAAATAACTCTCCCGATAAGCCTGAGAATTTGGAGCACCTACGCACAGCATAACAGCATCTTGTTCTTGCAGTACAGCCGTCATTGCATCCTTGTCATTTCCTTTGAGCACGGCTACCCGCTGCGCGACACCCTCCAACTCAACTACTCGCGCCGCCGTCGTAGTTGTCGCCGTCACGGTACAATCAGATTTGCCGCGTAAATGTTTGGCTGTCGCAGTACCCACATAGCCGCAGCCGACGATCGCAACTTTCATAAAAAATTCTCCATTGTGTCATGTTCTCTCAAATTATTGCCGGTTTCTGAAATCATGGCGCGCTGAGTTTTGTGGTAAAATGCAAAGCGTCGTTATCAATCGGAGTAGCATCATGTCCGAGAGAGATATTTTTGCCACATCCTCAGAAAGCGAACTTTTAGCTTTTTATGGTTCTTTGTTTGCGATCGCAGCCGCCGATGGTTCCGTTGATATTGACGAACTAGATTTGTTGTTTAAAACCATAAATTTAGACAAATTTTCTGACTCTGCAAAGGCTCAAATCCAATCCTACACAGCCCGTCCCCCATCCCTGGGCGACTGTTTGCAAACACTCAGCCAGTCAGAAGAACCGCTGCGTTTGGGAGTCATGTATTTTTTAATTAACATTGCTGGGGCAAATAAGACGCTGCATCCGGCAGAAAGCGAGGCGATCCAATCCGCAAAAAAACTGCTGGCGGTTTCCGACTTGCAAATCCCAGCCATGCAGGAATTCATCGCAGACATGAAACAAATACGGGAGGCCGCGCCCAATAAAAATCAGGCATCCGCATCCTTCAATTCTGCGGTTTCCCAGCTTAAAACTAAGGGCATCCCTCTCGATTTAATCGACAGAAAAGGAACCACAACAAACCTCAGCAACCCCAAAGTTAACTATTCAGATGAAAGTTTTTGGACTAAACTTAAAAACTTTGCTTTAACCGCAGGAAGAGAAGTAGTTGAAAAAGCTTTGATTCTCTACTATACGGCTCAGAACCCAAACGTGCCTGCTTGGGCAAAAGGAGTTGTAGTTGGAGCTTTGACGTATTTTATATCTCCTGTCGATGCCATTCCCGATGTATTAGTTGGTATCGGATTTACCGACGATTTGGGAGTATTGCTGGCGGCAATAGCTACGGTTTCAGTATACATTAATGCTGATACTAAAGAACAAGCTAAACAAAAAATGAAAGATTGGTTTGGTAAATAATATTAGAGGGAGCATCTCAGTTTTGTAAAAAGCATTTTTTTTATTGTAGTGCGAGCGTCCCCGCTCGCGTATTGTACAATACG
>NZ_JAUBTI010000211.1:0-2849 GCF_036702415.1 Microcoleus sp. D3_18a_C4
GTATTGTACAATACGCGAGCGGGGACGCTCGCACTACAATAAAAAAAATGCTTTTTACAAAACTGAGATGCTCCCACAAGAGTTAATCTCACATCTCAAATCTCAAATAATATGAGTTTAACACTGCCAACTATTAAGTTTTTGAAACAGCCGACTTCGGAAGCTTGGGTGCAACAGGCGATCGCCCATTTGGATACAATCTTATTAGACCATTCTCACTGCGAGCGGAAAGCGGCGGGAGTAGCGTTAAATTTGATGTTTCGCTACCCAGCCCGGGAAAAATTGGTGAGGATGCTAACGGCGATCGCCCGCGAAGAATTAGAGCATTTCGATCAAGTCAACCAGCGGTTAGAAAAGCGCGGCATTGCTTTAGGCCCTTTGGCCGCACCTCCCTACGGTGCCGGTTTGTCCGCCCAAATTCGCAAGCAGGAACCGGAGAGACTTTTGGATTCTTTGTTGGTTTCTGGTTTGATAGAAGCGCGCAGTCACGAACGGTTGGGGCTGCTGGGCGATCGCTGTCCCGACGCCCAATTAGCTAAATTTTACCGCAGTTTGATGGCTTCGGAAGCGCGCCATTACGGGGTATATTGGATTTTGGCAACAACTTATTTCGATCGCACTCTTGTGATTGACAGGCTGGAGGAATTATCATTAGTAGAGAGCGAGTTGCTGGCAAGTCTTCATCCCGAACCGAGAATTCACAGTTAAAATCTAGGTGCATTTAAAGACTGTAAAACACAAAAAATGAGTAATTTTACAGTTGCTAAAGTCAACAAATAAATATTAAGTTGCAACAACCAATGAAAACCCAACATCTGGATTTTTTAATTCGTTCCTGGGAAACGCGCGATCGCGCTGAGGCGTTCTATTTAATTAGAGATGTTTTAGCAGAGTACGGTTTAAAATGCGAACCTCACGGGGCCGATCGAGATGTGTATGATGTAGAACTTCATTATCATAATCAAGGCGGGGAATTTTGGGTAGTTGAACGGCAGGATAAAATAGTCGGTACGGCGGCTTACTATCCGATTGAGCGCGGAAATAATGCTGTGGAAATTCGCAAAATGTATATTTTGCCAGCAGCAAGAGGACAGGGTTTGGGGAAATTTTTACTGCAAGAATTGGAAAGTAAAATTATAGCTCGCGGCTTTGATGAAATTTGGATAGAAACGGCCAGCATTCTCAAAGAAGCTGTGAAAATGTACGAAAATAGGGGATATATACCGACAACTGGTGTGGAGACGCCAAGGTGCGATCGGGTTTACGTAAAATATCTAGATATAAAAAATCTCTAATAAGGTTTGTGTAAACAAGGATTAATTTACTCAGTTTCAATCAACAGTTGATTGAAACTGAGTAAATTAATCTAGGAGGAAAACAAATGACTATCCCCACAGAAAACTCTCACTCTCAAAATCATGCTACCAACAAATTGCTAGACGGCCCTAAAGACGCTAGATTTGTTCAGACAGTGCGGGGAATTTTAAATCCTCTGTATTATTTAGATAGTAATTATCAACGCTACGGCGACCTTTTTACCAGCGAATTCAGCAACTTTCCGCCCCAAGTAATTGTTAGCAATCCTCAAGCTATTCAAGAAATTTTTACATCCGATTCCAAACTCTTTGAATCCAGTACGGGAAACCAGATAACGCTACCTTTAGTAGGCTCGAATTCGTTATTGTTGTTAGATGGCGATCGACATTTGCAGCAGCGCAAACTTTTAATGCCACCTTTTCACGGTGAACGCATGAAAGCTTACGGACAAATCATCCGCGATACAACCGAAAAAGTAATTAATAATTGGACTCCTGGTAAGTCGGTTATCGCGCAATCAACTATGCAGGAAATTTCCTTGGAAGTAATTTTGCACACGATTTTTGGGCTGAGCGAAGGAGAACGCTACCAGCAAATTCAGCAACTAATGATTAATATGTTCAGCCTGTTTAGCAATCCATTAAGCGCTACCTTTTTGTTTATCAAGTCGTTGCAAAAAGATTTAGGTGCTTGGAGTCCTTGGGGAGGATTTCTGCGACAAAGACAGCGTTTAGATGAACTGCTTTATCAAGAAATTCGCGAGCGCAAAACTCAGTCTGAACCATTGGGGGAAGACATCCTGAGCTTGTTAATTTCCGCTCGTGACGAAGCAGGAAAGCCGATGAGCGACGTTGAATTGCGGGATGAATTAATGACAATCTTATTCGCAGGACACGAAACTACAGCCACAGCTTTAGCCTGGGCTTTGTATTGGATTCACTACATCCCAGAAGTCCGTGAAAAACTGCTGCAAGAGCTCAATTCTATTGATGTCGAAAATTGCGAGCCGACGGAAATAAGTAAACTCCCGTATTTGAATGCTGTCTGTTGCGAAACGCTGCGGATTTATCCGATCCTATTTTTTGCATTTCCGCGCCTTCTGCAAGCTCCGATGCAGTTAATGGGTTATAATATTCCCAAAGGAATGATACTTTCTACCTGCATTTATTTGGTTCACCACCGACCGGATATTTACCCGGAACCAAAACGTTTTAAACCCGAACGTTTTCTAGAAAGGCAATTTTCGCCTTACGAATATTTGCCGTTTGGAGGAGGGAACCGCCGCTGTATTGGGGCGGCATTTGCCATGTTTGAAATGAAGTTAGTATTGGCGAAAGTGCTGTCACGATACTCTTTAGAACTTGCAGAAAATCGTCCGGTTTTGCCAGTACGCCGCGGTTTGACAATGGCACCCGCTGGTGGTGTGCGTTTGGTGGTAAAGGATAGGATTTGAATCTTAGGAATGAGAATTAAATAACTTCCACAAGTTTGTGGGATGGGCGTCCCGCCCGTCCTTTTTGGACGGGCGGGAC
>NZ_JAUBTI010000212.1:0-2659 GCF_036702415.1 Microcoleus sp. D3_18a_C4
TTTAGTAGGCATTGACTTTATCGGAAAATTATCATAGTATACCATACAATATGCGTTTTAGATGCTGAACAGCTTAATAATCCTGAGTTATTCAAAGCCACTTGTGCAGTTGGCTATCTTCGTAGAGTTGAATGTGCTTGGGCAATTGAGCAGACAATTTCATTAACTTATCAATTGCTGAACGAGCCTGCATCTGTAAGTAATTCCCTTTCCCACCTCCAAGAAAGAATACGCCAAGACATTCTCACCGTTATTGAGCGCTGCACAAAAGATGAAATTGATTTTATATTTCCAGAAATCACACGAATTTACAATCAGGATCTAGCAGTTTTAAACTCTTGGCAAAATCAGGTAGATTGGATGCTAAGTTTATCGGCTGATGAGCGTAAACAATTGGCTAGTTTAAATAAGGAAACGACACCAGTTTCAAATACTAATCAAGAAGTTGCTATAGTGGCAGAACCCGAAGAAATTGCGCTCTACCAAAACTTGCAACAAAAATCCCACTTTAAATCACTACGCGATCAATTGCGATTTTTGATAAAACCTAGCTTGCGTCAACAACATGAATCTTATATCAGTCAGAAAGCAACTACCTCTGGCTATAAAGCTTTAGCCCCCTCAAGTTGGCAAGAAGTCAATGATTTAACTGTTGCTAACCTCTACTGGTATTTTCAAGGAAATGATGAATCAGCAAAGCAGAGCGCAACAACATAGCCCTAGTTTGTCACTAATCAGCGAGTCGTGCGGCTGGAATTGGGTCGGTAGCTGAAGGTAAATCAACTTGTAGCGTGCGTCAGACTAAATTATAGATTGACAAAATAAGGGTTTGGGACTCTGACGCACCCTACTCTATATGCGAGTTGCTACATTAAATTAAGAAATGTGAATTTTAAGTTATTGGCTAAAACCTATCTCGCTTAAAGCCTTTTAGCTAATATACAGCTTACACCACATTCATCTAAATACGATCGACTACATTCAAATCGAGCATTTACGGCTTTTTGTTAACAATCAAGGTTTCCAAGATGCCTTTAAACATTGTTATCACAATTTGGCGATCGTTGCGATCTCTCACAAAAATTTCCAAGTTGCGCGCGGATTTTAGTTAAGTTTAATATTTTTTTTACACAACTATTGCATCGGTAACAAACTTATAGTAAATTTACAATTTATCGGGGAATGCACAGCCATTACCTATTAATGCCTCCTCGATAAAAATTAAAAACATGAACGAAACAAAAGTTTTCGGAATGCCCGCAGAAAAAGGCCGCTGGTTGTTCGTTCCGCTGGGAATCACGGTCTTGCTTTGTCTGGGTACAGTTTATTCTTGGAGTATCTTTAGAAAGCCGCTAGAAAAGCAGCTCACTATCGGTGCAACGGATAGTTTATTGCCGTTTACCGTATTGTTAGTAGTTTTTGCCGTACTGATGCCAATTACCGGCTTTTTTATCGATCGATACGGTTCTCGCACCGTGACCGCAGTCGGCGGCGTCGTGACGGGAATCGGCTATATTTTATCGGCATTTGCACCTAATATTACTGTCCTGGTACTCACCTATGGAGTTATCGCCGGTGCCGGGGTGGGCATTGCTTACGGCGTACCGCTAGCAGTAGCAGCCAAGTGGTTTCCCGATAAAAAAGGATTGGCAGTTGGGCTAACAGTAATTGGGTTTGGTTTGTCGCCTTTAATTACCGCACCGATTGCCAAATATTTAATCGATACCTATCAAATAGCGCAAACATTTCTGATTTTAGGCATCGCTTTTACCGTCATTATTTTGGCAATTTCGACCGTTTTGAAAATGCCGCCAACTGGATGGACGCCTGCGGGATTTGCGGCCGCCCGATCGGGAACAGCGGTAAATAGCCAGAGCGCACCGATGATGAAATCTCCCGCATTTTACGGGCTGTGGGTGTGCTACACAATTGGCACGCTGGTGGGATTGGGCGCGATCGGAATTTCTTCTTCCGTGGCGCAGGAAATTATTAAATTAGACGCGGGAACGGCTGCGGCAACGGTTTCTCTGTTTGCCATATTTAACGGTATGGGGCGTCCGATGTTTGGTTGGATAACCGATCGATTTAAGCCAAAATATGCCGCAATCGCCAACTACATTCTCATCTTAATCGCATCGATTATGATGACTCAGGCGGGCGTTGGACAAGTCGCAACTTATATCATTGCGTTTTGTTTGTTCTGGCTGTCGTTAGGAGGATGGCTGGCGATCGCGCCCACGGCAACTTTAACTTTATTCGACCCCGCAGACTACGCGAAAAACTACGGCATTGTGTATACAGCCTACGGAGTTGGAGCGTTTTTCGGTACAATTGCTGCGGGGAAAATTCGCGATACTTTTGGCAGCTATACCAACGCTTTTTACATTACGGCAATTCTTGCGGTTGTTGGCATCATCACCGCCGTGTTTGCGCTGAAGGGATCGGTTAAAATTGCAGCCGAAGCCGATGTTTCTTAATCGGGACTGGCGCACCCCCGATCGCAGAAACCGGGTTTTTTAGGAAAATATGGGATTTGAGCCGTGAATATCGGTGAACAACCCGGTTTCTCGGCTTTTCCAATTTTCTAAGGAATGAGAATTAAATAACTTCCACAAGTTTGTGGGATGGGCGTCCCGCCCGTCCAAAAAGGACGGGCGGG
>NZ_JAUBTI010000213.1:0-2568 GCF_036702415.1 Microcoleus sp. D3_18a_C4
TGTCAAAGATAGCTCCAATCGCATCGTGACATGACCTATTAAACTCAGCGAGACTGTCACCAGCCTCGCTGGTCTTCAAAACCGTGCATGAAAGTTTCCCTTCACACGGCTCCTCAATGATTTGGTGCTTGTCACGCATACCTCATTACCCATTTGTCTGCGACTTTTTCAAGTCTTTTGGTGGGCTTAGGCTCGGCACTATTGCAGCCGGATTTGTTGCCGGGACTGCCATCTGAGGCGGTCTTTGTGTCGTGGCAATGTCTGTGTAGAAGTTCCCAGTTATCGTAAGAATCCTTTCCACCTTGCGATTTCGGGATTTTGTGGTCAATTTCTATCACATCGTTTTCACGGAAAAACAATCCGCAGTGGGCGCACTTCCCTTTTTGCCTTTTCAAGAGTTTTGATACCCTAGTTGGCATTTCTGGGTTGTTACCCATTCTTGTACTCCAGTAAACTAGGTTCGCGTCGTATGGTGACGATTTGCCTTTAACTTTCACATGACGCAATATTGGAGTGTCGGCATGGTCAAGTAACCGAAGTGGGCTTGTACCCTCTTTCCTAGTTGCGAATACCCAGTTGTTACCGCCCATAGATTGCCAATATTTCTTTGACACCCATGATTTTGATTTCTTTGGGTGGCGGTGGGTTGCCCAAGCTACAAGTTTTCGATACACCAGGTCGTCTAATTCTGCGTAAGTTTCCTTACTTACTACAGTCGCATAGTAGTTTGCCCATCCCCGTATTATGGGGTTAATTCGTTTGATTAGCGCCGCTTGCGGTGCTGACTTTTGGGCGTCAATAACTCTTGCGATGTGGTCGTAATGTACCTTAATCTTGTTTTGGCTTGGGGTGATGATGGTTTTGAATCCTAGTTTTTCCCCTTGGGTATTCTTACCTGATTGGTGTTTTCCTTTGGGAAACTGTCGTATATTGAAACCAAGGAAGTCGAACCCTGGTTTTTCACCCTCCATTTCTGTAAGGGTGTGTGTCAGTCTTGTTTTACTAGGCTTCAATTCCAAGCCTATGTCTTTTAACCATTCCGAGATTATCTCTCGGCATCTTTGGACAACGGTTATGTCAACGCGCGAGAATCACGAAGTCATCTGCATACCTGATTAATGTTGCTCCTGATTGATAACCAGAGTATTTCCCTTTCTTGACTATTGTCCTTCTGGGGAAAGCTTGCTTAATCCGGTGTTCCATCCCGTGGAGGGCAATATTTGCTAGTAGTGGGGAGATGACCCCACCCTGTGGAGTACCCTCAGATGTCTCGTAGTGCTGCATATTGTCCATCACTCCCGCTTTTAACCAGGCTCGTATTTGACGGCGAATGGTGGGGAATGTATTAAGTTTGTTAAGCAGCGCTACATGGTTGATGCGGTCGAAACACTTGGAGATGTCGGCATCTAGCACGTATTTGGCTTTATACCTAATCTCGTTAAATATTGCCTCAATTGCATCATGACATGACCTTCCGGCTCTGAATCCATAACTGTTGGGTTCAAATCGCGCTTCCCATTCAGGCTAAGCGTGCCATCTTGACGAGTGCTTGCAAGGCTCGGTCTTTCATTGTAGGTATACCTAGAGGTCGCTTCTCTTCCGTTCCCGGTTTTGGAATCCATACTCTCCGGGTCGGGCTGACCTTAGAACCCAGTTTTAAGTTGTTTACTAACTTCAAACGAGCTGCTGGGGATAGAGATTTAATTCCATCCACTCCTGCTGTTTTTTTGCCAGTGTTATCTTGGGTAACTCTACGAACCGATAATGCTCTTGCTGACCAAGAATTCATCAACGTCTTTTGGAGTCTGCGTAATGCCTTTACATCACCACGTTGAGAGGCTTGATAGATTCTCTTTTGGAGCTTGTAAACTCGCCGCTCTAGCTTGCGCCAGTTAATCGAGTGCCATTCCACCGTAGTCTTTAAACTCGTTTTAGACATTTATACTCCTTACTTGAGTCTCTATCTTCCAAAACATCGTGAGTCTGTCTGCATATCCTGAACATTACTTCAGGCTTTGGCTTTTGACTCAATCTTTCCTACTCTCCGCATCCGGTTAGCACCTACTCAGTCATCGATCTGACTGAGAGCTTACGAGAGGTTACTTCGTTTCTGATAGCCATTGATAGAGTTTTTAGAGCGGTACTATCCACCGGGTTTGGAGGAAGTGCTTGTTGGTCAACCAGGAATTGCCAACTCCCCATTATCCTTGCCCTGTTTGGGACTCCCAGCGTGTAAGCCTGATTCCGCTGGTTATTTATGACGATGGTTAAACGTACCTTCGTATGCCTACTCATGAACTCTTGCTTGGTGATTGCCAGATTAGGCTTCCAGCATTGACACCTTTCACCCCCGCTTCAGGGATTGATGGCTAGTCGCTACCCTGGGGGACACAGTTCAGAACTGCGCTCTGTGTGCTTTCACTCCTGCACTTGGAGGGTGGGACTTGAGTGGTTCTAGAATACTTTTCTCTCACCCACATGACTATCAAATTGTCAAGGTTCTTATGTTACTTGCGGGTAATCCTCTACCCATTTCAGGGCTAGTTTCTACCCAACGAATCGCACACC
>NZ_JAUBTI010000214.1:0-2566 GCF_036702415.1 Microcoleus sp. D3_18a_C4
AATTTAACAGGCTTCTCAATTCACATATCATTTCCCGTCTGTTTTGTCAACTCCTGATACTGAACCGACGCCCTAGACCTTATTTTCACACCTGTAACGATCGCAACACCAACAATCAATGCCCCCGGCTCAGGCAATCCTACAGGGCAATCAGCAAACACTGTTACGGGCCTGTTTTACAACCTCTCAGACAGTAAGGATGATATTTTGCTGTTCTCACTGCCCTCGACTGCTACTGGCAAACAAATCTTAGCCCTATCTGGCAGCGACAAGATTACTGGCACCAGCGCCGCTGATACGGTTAACGGAATGCAAGGAGCCGATACAATTGACGGAGGCGCGGGTAATGACAGTTTATCCGGCGGTAAAGAGTCAGATTCCCTTGAAGGTGGTGCTGGCAACGACCAAATATTAGGCAACAATGACAACGATACTCTTACCGGAGGAGAAGGCAATGATACTATCCGGGGCGGTAAAGAGAAAGATAGCCTGACTGGTGGTGCTGGCGATGACTTTCTCTATGGCGATCGCCATCAAGATTTTCTCACCGGTGGCGATGGAAACGATACATTTGTCTTAGCTGGGGGACAGATAGCAGCGCTCAGTTTAACAGATGCAGATGTGATTACAGACTTCAAGACTGGCGACAAAATTGGTCTCACCGACGGGAATACATTTGGCGGCCTCTCCTTTGAAAATGTCAGTTTGACTCTGACTGGACAACCTGCTGTCAATTCTATAGCAATTAAAGTTAAAGCCGACTCCAGTTATTTGGGTATCGTTCAAGGGGTAGCGCAAAGCGCTTTGACGGCAAATGCTTTTGTTATTCTGTAGCATGGGCTTTGTCCACTCTATTTGAGTGAAATTAATCGCGATCGCCTTTGAGTTTGAGAGGAGGCGATCGCACTTGTATTCTTCCTGTGCGAGGGGCGAGCGCACTCATCACCATGTGCCAGTTGCGTCCATGACCACGAATTTCAAAGGTGATACCCGCCACGTGATTTATCCGTGGGATCAATCCAAAATCTAAAATCTAAAATCCTCAAGCCCCCGAATTGATCTCGCGCAAGTCAATCCAAAATCTAAAATCTAAAATCTAAAATCGAATGACTGTCCTCATCTCCCCCATCCCCCCATCTTTTCCATCCCATCATCCTCTTCTGCTCCTCAGCACCTATACTTAAAATTGGGATCTTACAGTTAATTTTTTTAAACCGAATGTTCAGCATTGACATCATTGTGAAAAATACGCCCGTCTCGCTGTCGGTGCAGCGGAAGTTGGAGGAAGACGCTGAGACTGTTTACCAGCAGGTACTGGCGGCGATTCGCAACTCCCAACCGCAAATTTTGGAACTAACTTGCGAGAAAAATCCTGAGAAAAAGGTGGCTGTGCTCAGCAGCGAGATTTCTGGGGTGGTGGTTTCTCAGAAATCGGGGGCGTCATCTACAGGCCGATCCCCTGGGTTTGTCTCGATGACAGCAGAATGAGGGCTGGGGGTGTTGGTGCCGATATGAGCCAGTCAGCCGTTGCTGTGCGGGATTTGGGTTTTTGCTGGCCGTCGGGCGATCGAGTGTTGCAAGGTTGCTCTCTGGATGTACCCAAGGGCGAGTTTTGGATGCTTTTGGGCACTAACGGCAGCGGCAAGTCTACGCTGTTGAGGCTGATGGCTGGGCTGCTGCACCCCCTGTCGGGGGAAATTGACCTGAGTGGACGGGTGGGGTTTGTGTTTCAAAACCCCGATCACCAATTGGTTATGCCGACGGTGGGTGCGGATGTGGCTTTTGGTTTGGTGGAGGAAAAGCTTTCTAACGTTCAGGTGCGGGAGAGGGTGGCGGAGGCTTTGGAGGCTGTGAATTTGCTGGATTTGCAGCGGCGGCCGATTTATGCTTTGAGTGGCGGTCAGAAGCAGCGAATTGCTCTTGCTGGGGCGATCGCCCGTCACTGCGAAATTCTCCTGTTGGACGAACCGACGGCTTTGTTAGATCCTGATTCTCAGTTGGATTTGGTGGCGGCGGTGCAGCGCTTGGTGAAAAATCGCGGGATTACGGCTTTGTGGGTGACTCACCGTTTGGATGAGTTGAATTATTGTGATGGGGCTTTTTTGTTGGAAAAGGGCCAAGTTGTCGATCGGGGAGATCCGGCGCGTTTGAAGCAGCGGTTGATGCAAAGTCAAGATGTTTAGCCCTTAAGTAGCGGACGTAAAATAGCTGTAGAAGTCAAAGAGTCGCTAGGAGCAAAAAAATGACCGTTGAAGAAGCGATCATCGATAAGGTGCGGGTGTTGCCACCTGAAAAGCAACAAGAGGTGTTAGCGTTCATCGAGTTTTTGGATTCGGATGAGTGGGAGCATATCTATAAAGGGCGGTTTAAGGAACTCCAGCAAGAAGTGCAGATCGGAATTGATGCGGCGGATCGAGGAGATGTCATCGATGCTGACGTGATGTTTCAAAGGTTGCGGGACAAACTACGGCAGCAGCAAGCTCAGGTAGTTGAAATACTCACCGGCATAAATGCGCGGTGATTCTTGACGCTTCATAGGGTTCTGCTAACCGTTGCTAGTCTAACA
>NZ_JAUBTI010000215.1:0-2456 GCF_036702415.1 Microcoleus sp. D3_18a_C4
ACAGGCATCTTGCCTGTTCTTTAAATATCAACAGCCAAGATGCCTGTTCCACAAGAAAATTCAATCTTTGTGGAACAGGCATCTTGCCTGTTCTTTAAAATGGTGTCATATCTGAGTTTAATCCTTCTTGTCAAAAAACGCCGTCAGCGCGTTCCATGCAGACTTAGCCGCATCCGTCAAGCGAGTGCCGATCGACTCAATTTGCTTCACAATAAGGTGCCAATTCTTTTCAGCTTCCGTGTGAATGTGGTCAACAGCTTGTTCGATGCGATCGCGTTCGATCAATTTATTTTGTTCCACCGCTTCTCGCGCTTGTCGCACTGCTTTCAAATAAGCTTCGCGACTGACTTCGCCGGCATCTTGCACCTGCGCTTGCGCCCGCGTTTTAATCGCATCTACCACCAGCCAATTTTTCTCAGTTTCTTTTTTAATCAGCCTGACTGCTTCTGTGAATCTCTCGTGGGCGAGATCCTTATTTTCTTCGATCGCCCCGGAGGCCTTATTGACAGCTTTTAGATAAGCTTCGCGGGTGAGTTCGCCCGCTGCTTGCACTTCGGCGGTGGCGCGTTTTTTAATTGCTTCAAACAGCGCCGCAGTTTCTGCGATCGCCTCATCAGTCGCGTCGGGCATCTCTTGTTTGACGAGCTCCGTCGTTTCGATAGTTGCCTCTAAAACTGGTTCCTCGGTTACTTTTGGATCTGTCATATCAATCTTCTCCTGTGTGAGTAAACATTTTCAAAAAATCTCACAGTCCCTGGATGCCGACTTTGTAGGTGTAGCGCCAGAAGGAATTGTGGTCTTTTATACAGACTTTGTAGGTGTAGCGCCAGAAGGAATTCTGGCATTTAATAAGAACTAGGCAATTTTTGTTCCAGCTTTATCAACTTTTGTATCCGCGCTTACCTAGTTGGAATGACCTCAGTTCTATTACATTATATCTACCAAAGTTGCTCTCGTGTGTAGGATACCGCCAACTTGTAGGTACGGTTTAGCGCACTTAAATTTATGATAAGTCTCTCTACCTAAAACAACACACACCAATCAACTTGGTTTCTCATTCCAATAAAACGGACAAATTTAATAGTTTCAATTTTCCAACTGCAAATCTTCGCTATCCTCCGTATATAACAAGTGGTGACGCTTTTGAGCGTGCAGCAAAGATTGAGGAAATTCGTACTGAGATAAGAGGATATCTTCGAGCGCAATTTTCATCTGATTGGCGCAGATATGTGGCGGCACTTTGCCCCTTCCCGTACCCATGCCGGGAATAGCGATTGTTTCAATGATATGTTTGACTGGCGTTCCATCTGGGACTGAGCCAAATTTTACGAGAGTCAAAATAGCGCGGGTTGCGAGATAAACATTTACTGTTTCTCTTAAAACTGTGGGAACGCGCATAATTGGGGCCGCTATTAAATAGGGAATTTCAGCATGATCGGTGTCTACAATTTCTGCCATTCCTACTAATAGTTCGCCGTGATGTCGAGCCTGAATTAGTTTTTGCAAGCGTTCCAGAACCAGCCCTCCAAAATATTCCGAAATTTCTAACTCTAAGCCGTCGTCCATGAAACCAAAACTATTCCCCGGACTAACAATAGCATCGCATTTCACATCAAATATGGAACCGTGATGTATCTTGACATTTTCCATACTGCCGCAAGTGCTTTCCCACGCTCTAACTAAGCCATCGTCTAAGGTAGCCAGCACAATTTGCATAAATACTCTCTCTTAATTTTAATTGCGAACAGCTAGAGCGATCGCCAATTTAATCCTACAATACTTTACATAAGTCCGCTGATTTTTAAATTCATCTCAATTTCGACTAGCAAATATTTAATAGCTGTATGCTGCAAGACCCCAATCTGCGCCACCCGATCGCAATTAGTTTAGGTGCCGTTGCCGGCGCTTTGAGCCGGTATTATATCACCTTGTGGTTTGCCAATCGTTTCGGGACGGCTTTTCCCTACGGAACTTTTTTTATTAACATCACGGGTTGCTTGGCTATGGGATTTTTTATCACCCTCGCTTTTGAACGAGTGCCGACTATTCCGTCGGAAGTAAGGTTAATGGTAGCAACGGGCTTTTTGGGAGCTTATACTACTTTTTCAACTTACGGTTTAGAGACGAATGTCTTGTGGCGCGATCGAGCTTACAGCATCGCCGCTTTTTACTGGGCAGGCAGTGCCATACTAGGAGTAATTGCAGTTCAGTTAGGTATGATTTTAGCACGAATTGGCAAATAGATAAAATCGGTTTTTGCAAATAATACCCGTTAAAACAAATAATGCAACTGTAGGCAAACTCTCCACCCATACAGCCTCAGTCAGTGGATTTTAGCTCAGGATGGTTGACAATACCTACGACATCTTTTTATCACACCCTGGGAGCATCTCAGTTTTGTAAAAAGCATTTTTTTTATTGTAGTGCGAGCGTCCCCGCTCGCGTATTGTACAATA
>NZ_JAUBTI010000216.1:0-2391 GCF_036702415.1 Microcoleus sp. D3_18a_C4
GCGTCTTGTACAATACGCGAGCGGGGACGCTCGCACTACAATAAAAAAAATGCTTTTTACAAAACTGAGATGCTCCCAAAATTAGCCTTTAGCCTGGGGGCCACTTCATCTGCCGTCCGCCGAGAATGTGAAGGTGCAGGTGGTCTACAGTTTGGCCGCCGTCGCTACCGCTATTAATGACGACGCGATAGCCGTTGCTAAGTCCGAGTTGTTCTGCTACCCGTTTGACAGTCAGCAGCAGGTGTCCCATGAGAGCATGATCTCCCGACTCGGCATCGGCTAATTTGGCAATAGGCTGTTTGGGAATGACGAGGATGTGGACGGGTGCTTGCGGATGGATATCTCTAAACGCGAGGGCCAAGTCGTCCTCATAAACGATGTCTGCGGGAATCTCTTTGCGGATGATTTTGCTGAAAAGCGTTTCTTGAGTTGTCATGGGTGTTAACGAAGTTCGGCAACGGATTCTGTAACGGATGTAACGGATGTAACGGATGTCAGTCCGAGGGAAGAGGGAAGACCCAGCAGGAGAGAGGGAAGAGGAGAAAAAGAAGAGGCAAGGAAAAGTTTTTCTTGCCTCTCCCGATATTCATTAGTCATTGTTAATCATAATAGATGATGAATCAAGGACAGGCAAATTAAGGATAAAGAAAAATGCTTGCTAGGGTTTGGAGTGCATCGATCGTTGGAATTGACGCGGTAAAGGTGGGTGTTGAGGCTGATGTGTCAGGCGGGCTACCGAAAATTGTGGTTGTGGGATTGCCCGATTCTGCGGTGCAAGAAGCTAAAGAAAGGGTTAAGGCTACGCTAAAAAATTCTGGATATGCTTTTCCGATGCGGAGTATTGTGATTAATTTGACTCCGGCGGATTTGCGGAAGGAGGGGCCGAGTTTTGATTTGCCGATCGCCATTGGCATTTTAGCAGCATCCGAACAAGTCAGCTCTCAACTTTTGGGAGATTATTTGTTTTTAGGGGAACTTTCTTTAGATGGGAGTTTGCGGCCTGTGGCTGGGGTTTTGCCGATCGCCGCTGCTGCTCAAAAAATGGGTATTTCGGGGTTGGTTGTACCGGCTGGTAACGCGCAGGAAGCGGCTTTGGTGCACGGAATATCTGTTTATGGTTTTGAGAATATTTTTGCAGTTACTGATTTTTTGAACAATCCTGAAGTTTATTCGCCTGTAGAAGTAAACGGTAGAGAAGAGTTAGCTAAAACGCGGTTTTCTGGTCTAGATTTAAAGGATGTAAAGGGGCAAATTCACGCGCGGCGGGCTTTGGAAATTGCGGCGGCGGGGGGACACAATTTAATTTTTGTGGGGCCGCCAGGGAGCGGTAAGACGATGTTGGCGAGGCGTTTGCCTGGTATTTTGCCGCCGCTGACTTTTGATGAAGCTTTGGATGTGACTCAGATTCATTCGGTGGCGGGGTTGTTGAAGGATAAGGGAAGCTTGGTGGGCGATCGGCCTTTTCGCAGTCCTCACCATTCGGCATCCGGCCCTTCTTTGGTAGGTGGCGGCAGTTTTCCGCGTCCGGGTGAAATTTCTTTAGCACATCGCGGCATTCTTTTTTTGGATGAATTAACTGAGTTTAAAAGAGATGTTTTGGAGTTTTTGCGACAACCGCTGGAAGATGGTTATGTGACGATTTCTCGCACTAGACAATCGGTGATGTTTCCGGCGCAATTCACTTTAGTTGCGAGTACGAATCCTTGCGCTTGCGGTTATTACGGCGATTCGATTCAACAGTGTACTTGTTCGCCGCAAAAGAGGGAGCAATATTGGGCAAAACTTTCGGGGCCTTTGATGGATCGGATTGATTTGCAAGTGGCCGTAAATCGTTTGAAACCTGAAGAAATTACGCGACAGCCGACGGGGGAGGAGTCGGAACCGGTGCGGGTGAGGGTGCAGCGGGCGCGAGAGCTCGCAACTCGCCGTTTTCAGTCGGAATCTAGTTTGCGCTGTAATGCCCAGATGCAAAGCAGTCACATTAACAGATGGTGTCAGTTGGATGATGCTTCTCGGAATTTATTGGAGATGGCGATTCGGAAGTTGGGGCTTTCGGCGAGGGGGAGCGATCGCATTTTGAAGGTTGCTAGAACTATTGCTGATTTGTCGGGGGATGAAAGCTTGAAAACGAATCATGTGGCGGAGGCGGTGCAGTATCGAACGATCGATCGGATGCAGTAAGTCAGCAACGGCTCAAAAGACACAATACTTCAATCCCCAACTTCTTAAAGAAGTTTGGTATCTAACAGTTGATTGGGCGATTTAAATCGCTTCTAAACATACGAAGTCCCAACAGAGGGGGTATTTAAGGATCGCGAATTAAATAATTTACAATTTTAATTGTTATTGTGGGATGGGCGTCCCGCCCGTCCAAAAAGGACGGGCGGGACG
>NZ_JAUBTI010000217.1:0-2390 GCF_036702415.1 Microcoleus sp. D3_18a_C4
AAGGACGGGGCTTGTATCCGCGCGACCTGAAAGGTCAACTAAACCGCAGCACCGATGCTGCTCGATGATTCTCTTCATCGACCCCTACGTAAAAGACTCAATCCGAGTCCGACTACGCCTAAAGTAAGCAATGAAATAGGTGGAATGCAAGTCACGAAAGTAACCAAAGCTAGATCAGGTCACATCAGGTCAGGAACAAAGGGGAAATATGAATCTGGATGAACGAAAGTGAACGCTTCCGTTTAAACTCCGTGAGCCACCAAATTGCCAAATGACCTGATAGGCAATAACCAAAAAGGTATATGGGTGGGTCAGCTAATGGATACTTAGCCGACCAAGAGAACACAAATCCCATCGGAGGAGAGGAAAAACATCAGGCAATAAAAGCCGGATGGCGCATCCAAATCATACACGAAACTTTAGTTGATACAACAGGGTAAGTCCCACAGAGTCTAAGAGAATGTCTATACTCTCAGTAAGTTGGAGGCAACGAAGACGGAAATCTCTGGGGGATAAAGGAGGGAAGAAAAAGCAAACGCCTTGTTGTAATGGCAAGGATAGTGGTTTATACCTCTGACCGAAAGGAAAGCTGACTTCTTCTGGGTCATATACGAAATTGAAATGTTCAAGAAATCGAACCGACATGAAAAGTTTGATATTAAGTAACAACTTAATAAATGGACATGAGGGACAACTTACTGATTGGAGTCAGGTCAACTGGCATCAAGTCAGGAAGCATGTCAGAAATCTACAACAAAGGATATTTCGTGCCAGACAACTTGGGCAGTGGAAGCAGTTGAGAAGATTGCAGAAACTGTTAGTAAGAAGCTACGCCAACCTACTAATTTCTGTGAGACAAATTACTCAGGTTAACACTGGAAAGCGTACCGCAGGGGTGGATAAGGAGGTTATAAACACTCCAGACGAGCGAGTAAAACTTGTCGATAACTGGTTAATGCCAAAAGCATCACCAACCAAAAGGGTATTCATCCCCAAAGCAAACGGCAAGAAACGTCCTTTAGGGATTCCCACTATCAAGGATAGGGTCGCACAGAATTTGGTAAAAAACATACTAGAACCCGAATGGGAAGCAGTTTTTGAGCCTAACTCATATGGCTTCAGGGCTGGAAGAAGCTGTCACGACGCAATAGAAATGGCATTTATTAAACTCAATGCCAGTCCAAAGCAAGGACACCTCTGGGTTTTAGACGCTGATATCAAAGGATGCTTCGATAACCTAGCCCACGAATCGATTCTCAACATGATTGGGTCTGTTCCCCATAGAGACTTAATCAAAGAATGGATGAAAGCTGGATATGTTTACGGGGGTGTCCACAACCCAACGGAAACAGGAACTCCTCAAGGTGGAATTGTTAGCCCGTTATTGTCCAATATTGGATTACACGGGTTAGAGCAAGCGGTAAAATCCTGGTGTCCAAAACTAGGAATCATCCGTTACGCCGATGACTTTATCATCACTGGTAAAACCAGAGAACAAATTGAGGAAATAGTCCCCAGAGTTAAGCAATGGTTATTAGAACGCGGACTTGAGTTAAGCGAGGAGAAAACTAGGATAGCAAATATAGCTGAAGGTTTTGACTTTTTAGGTTTCAATCTGAAACACTATGACGGTAAACTGCTGATTACTCCCCAAAAAGCTAAAGTATTAGCCAAACTGAAGGAACTTAGCCGCCTTGTTAAATCAATGGCGACCGTTACGCAGGAAGTCCTAATCAAAAAGCTCAATCCAATTCTCCAAGGTTTTGCCAACTATTATCAGGGAGTGGTTAGCAAAGAAACCTTCAAATACATGAGTCATCGTGTTTGGCTAATTCTCTGGTCATGGTGTAAGCGTAGACATCCACAAAAATCGAAAAATTGGGTCAAGAATAAATATTTTCGCCGAATTAAAGGAGTAGACTGGACGTTTTGCTGTATGACAGAAGACCGCAGGGACAATAAAAAGCTCCTCAGTCTGTATAACATGGCAACTACGCCAATTGTTCGACACACAAAGGTCAAAGGCGATGCAAGCCCCTTTGATGCAAAAATGAAAGACTACTGGTTAACCCGACAAACAAAACAGGGAAAAACAAGATGGGCTACAGGCTCTAAATACTACAACCTAGCCAGAGATAAAAATTGGAAATGCCCTGTGTGTGGGGAACACCTTTTAAACGGAGAGGAAATTGAGACTCATCACATAGTACCTGTGAAACATGGTGGCTCGGATGACATCGAGAATTTAATCCACTTACACTCAGCGTGTCATAAGCAGGTACACTCTAAAACCAAGTTGAAGGCTTGAAGTATGGCTTGAGCGTAGTGATTGGTAACAGTCACGCTACGTTCTTAGGGGAGAGTGGTACAGTGATGTATTCCACTCTTAC
>NZ_JAUBTI010000218.1:0-2352 GCF_036702415.1 Microcoleus sp. D3_18a_C4
CCTTATTCTCTCCCGGCGCGGTGGCTCTAGTTCTTCTTTTGCCACCGTTCTCATCTTTATTTAGTCTAAACGACAGTAAGTAAATTTTGAACAAAGAGGTTCGAGGGAAGAAAAAAGTCTTCCTTCTTCCCTCGAACCTCTTCCCTCGAACCTCTTCCTTCTTCCTGACATCCGTTACATCCGTTACAAAATCCGTTGCCGAACTTCCTTCTTCCTTCAAAAACCTAACTGGGGGAAATCTTCCGTTAACTGAACTTGCAAAATTTGACCGGGTTGAATCGTAGCAGGTTGAGGAGCAGCGACGTAAGTTGTAGCAACACCACCGGCTGCTCCCGCCAACAAACCGATACCAGAAAAGCCGCTCAGCAAGAACAAAGCTAAGCCACCAATACCAGTATTTCGCAACAAACTGCGATCGGTCGGCTGTTGTCGGCGGCCTCCCACGGGTTCTGAGCGAGCGAAGAGAGGGATATTGCGGCCGTTGAGACTAATAGCTTCGACCACAAATCGACTGCCGAGGTTCGTTGTTTCAAACCGACCGATGACTGGCGTATTAGCAGGTACGATCGTATTACCGCGACTGTCGAAAATTCCCCCTTGCAGCAACAGCACTTCCTCCCGGCTGGGCTTCACTTGCAGCCGCAAAGCCCGATCGCCCGGGTATAGCAAACTCAGCTCCGTGCCCGCCGGCAACAAGACATTCGCCCCAGCCTCCGCCTGCAAAGGAGCATTCGATCGTCCGCGAGGAAGCGGTTCACCAAAAGTAAGCGTCCGCTGTTGGGGCGCTGCAGCAGCCGTTATTTGAGGCTCTAGGCGGGGTAGAGCAGCAGCTTGTACCCCACGGCGTTCGTCAAGGCGAACATTGACTAAAGGCACTCTTAGCGGCCGGATTTGGTCATTTGGAGTTGGCGGCTCCGAAGAATTTGTAGCGGGATTCAGGGAATTAGGAGGCTCAGCTCGATCGACCTTTGGGGCACCAGTTGAGTTGGAATCAGTCGGCGGCTGGTTTTGCGGTACTTGTATTGCAGGCTGGGGTTGAGTTTCGGGAGTTTCCATATTCGGAGTCGGTTCGATCGAAGGACGCAACACCCAGCGATTTTCTACCCCGCTTCTTTGGAATTGAACTTGCCCTGCCCTGAAACCGACTCCAGGAGCCAAATTGACCAGAATTCTCGCCGTTCCCGGTTGAAGTTGACTCACTCCCACAGAACGCACTCTGCCTTGCGGGTATAACTGAGTTGCATCTACTCCGATCTCAGTATTGGGCAAATCCACAGCAATCTGAGACGGGTTGAGTAGAGAATATGTGGGGGTTGTTCCCTCTGGGAGAGTAATTTCTAGCTGATTTGTCGCCGGATCGAATTGCCAACTTGTGACTGTTGAAGCATTTGCTGGTTGCTGTGCTGCAGGCACTGCTGCAACTGCGGCGGCGACTGCTAGACTCAGACTCAGTGACTCGATCGCAAACAATCCCGCTGGTAGAGAATTAACAGTCAATTTTTGTAAGTCTGCCCAAAATTTTCGTGGTAATTTTTTGTATGGCATGGCTGCTGGGTGAAATTTTCGATCTGAAATGATTATGGATGGGAAAATTTTGCCTTCGGATGACGCTGAAAGTTTAGCATTATTGCGATATGAAAAATTTAACTAAATGGAAATTATTGCGATCGCGCTTCGTTCTTAACAACAAGTGGTGTCAGGTTAGACAAGATGAAATAGAATTGCCAAGCGGACAAATTATAGACGACTTTTTTGTTAATGTCCGGCCCAATATCGCCCTCGTATTTGCCACGACAGAGCAGCAAGAACTTGTATTAGTGCGCCAATACAGGCACGGAGTAGGCGAAATTTTGCTGGAACTGCCTGCCGGCTCTTTCAACCCTGCTGAAGAGAGCGGGAAATCGGCAGCAGCCAGAGAACTGGCCGAAGAAACGGGATATGTTGCTGAAGAAATTTTGGAACTAGCCACCTTATATGATAACCCCGTAAAAGACACCAATTCTATCTACCTATACTTTGCTAAAAATGTCAACCTTGCTAGCAAAATACAATTGGATATTACAGAAGATATTGAAGTAGTTTTAGTCCCAATTACCGAAGTTTTGTTAAAAATAGCAAACCGATAAATTTGTGTAGGAGGAAGCATCGCAGCTATTTTTTAGGATTAGAATTTTTGAATAAACAGCGGTAAGGTGCTGTGTGAATGGCACCCTACACGCTGTTTGTTGTGAGACCTGTCTTAAGGAGAAAGAGTCAGAAAATCCAGAGAAGTAATAGTATTATCAGCCCCAAAAATCTGAGCCAAAACCTCCCCAGTCGCCGCAACTTGTAAGAGTGTGCCATTAGCCATCG
>NZ_JAUBTI010000219.1:0-2174 GCF_036702415.1 Microcoleus sp. D3_18a_C4
GCTTGTTGTAGAACTGGTTGATCGATTTCAATGGTCGCCCGTTAATCAACAAAGGGAGAAATCCCGGTTGATTTGAAATTAACGCCACTAAATTATCCAATCCTAAATCAATACTAGCTACAGAGTTGGCATTGTCGATGGTGGACTCCGGTTCACTTCGACTACGCTCAGTACAAGCATCATAAATTACCTCAATTACATAGGAATCACATTTCGGCACCACTCTAACTTGGCAAATCTGGTCAGGATTGACTTTAGTTTTAATTAAAAAGTCAGTACCAGAAAGCTTGACAATCCCCTTCTTCAACTGTTTACTACTAATTGCTTGAATCGTGTAGATGAGAAGGTTTCGCCCTTTGACCTTATCTTTGTACTTTGGTAGTTTTGGGCGACCTGTGAATTTGGAATGATCGACTTTGTAAGCTTTAACAGCCTCAAAAAACGATTTCCAATTCTTGTCTAAAACCATCAAGATTTGTTGACTGACCTTGGCAGGCAAAGCCTTATATGCTTCGTGAGACTTCATCAAACGATTCATTTCGTTGTAATTGACATAACCCCATCCATAAATAAAACTCTGACGAATGACGTAATTGGCGGCATTGTAGAGGTTTTTGGACTTGAAAGCTAGTTCGTCAATTTGGGCGAAACGGTGTTCCGTTGATTTAATGATGTGCCTCTGTGTTAGTTGCATTTGAGACTTGCGTTTTTTGGGCTATGCGTATTCCTTGTTCAACACTCACAACAATAGAATACCATTATTGTTTATAATTGCTTATAAACTCAATGAAGTTTTACAATACAAAACATCATAGTTTCTCAAGCTTCATCCCAGAAAATCAGTGCATTCAGCATCGACAGATCCTTCGGACTTGATTACTTAGGATTCTGTACCCTTGCCGGCACATCTGTCAGTCCCGCCTTCTGCATCAGCGAAATCACCCCTATAGATAGAATTCCCCCAATGATGGCCCCAACAACTACCAGGATGATAAAGACTTTTTGCAGAGTTTTTTTAGTTGCCGGGTGGTACTGTTTCGGCAATGCTTCACCTTGCTCGTCAACTTCTTGCTCCAAGGGGTCTAGCGGATTGGAGGGATTTGAGTTAAAGGGATTGGGCGCTTGATTCATGGCTGGCTTTGGTTAAAGGATATCTACAACTATATTAACTTGCGATTTGCACGCAGCAGCTTAAATAATACATTCTGGTTTCACTCAAGACTCTATAAAATTTATTAAGATACCGAGAATTTTACCAACATTATTAATAAAATATTCGCTGGTGTCAATCTCGATCGCAATTCCTTCTAATTTGAAAAATTTCCAGATACTACCAGTTGTGACAACTCCATAAATTGTCTGAATGTCATTTTCTTGACGCTGGTTAAATATTTGTGCTGCGATCGTTTCTGCCATGCACTGTCCTAAGCCGGATTGGATGTTGTCATTTTTGGCTTCAACCAAGGCGATAAATGGGGATTCAATGACTAGCTGTTCCGGCGATCTGCTAATTAGAAAATCGCAATAACCGCTCAAACCCCTAGCAGCGTCTACATTGAATTCTCGACCGGAAAATAAACTTATCCGTTCCGGTAGCCGTTTTTTTATCTCCACTAATATTGGCGCGATAATTAGCTCGGAGCGAGCTTTCTCGGAATTAATTTCTAGTGCTAAAGGCAGATTGAATTGCAAAGTTTCTTGCAAAAAACTGCTTGGTTCTATTTCGGGGAGCTCGGCAAACAAGCCAACCGTTCTAGCCAAGGTGATGCCGAAAGTTGCCTTAATTTGTTCTATGCTAAATTGATTGTAGGGCATTTAACTCCCTCTCCCGAAAAATTAAGTGTTTTTCAGAAGCTAATATTATATCACTTGAGGCGCTAAAATTTGAAGCGGGGGTATTTCAGGGCTGTTTCATTCTCACCAAAAACATGAATTTTGTAGGGGTAGTGCTACCCCTACTCCCCGTGCCTACCCCCGACCTAGACGATTCGATCGGCTGATCAGACCAAGAGGGCCGGCACGGGGGCACGGCCCCTACGGAGAATGAAACAGCCCTGGGGGGTATTTGTATATTTGCCTGCTTGTCCAATGCTTTCTTTGAAATACTCACCGGCATAAATGCGCGGTGATTCTTGACGCTTCATAGGGTTCTGCTAACCGTTGCTAGTCTAACA
>NZ_JAUBTI010000220.1:0-2167 GCF_036702415.1 Microcoleus sp. D3_18a_C4
ACTCCGACTCCGACTCCGACTCCGACTCCGACTCCGACTCCGACTCCGACTCCGACTCCGACTCCGACTCCGACTCCTCCGACCTCTGATAACTGGCTCGATCGGGTGAATTACTTACGTAGCCTAGCCAACTTACCGCCTGTGACTAACAATCCTGCATGGACACAAGGGGAAATAGAACACTCACGTTATGTGGCTAAAAACGATCAACTAACTCATTATCAAGACCGTAATAACCCTTGGTACACGCCAGCAGGATCTGAAGCAGGTCAAAGTGGCAATGTGTTTGCTTGGTCAACAACTCAGGTACAAGATGTCGATTTTATTGATGGATGGATGACCGCACCTTTTCATGGATTAGGAATTATCAACCCCAAACTAACGCAAGTTGCTTACGGTAGTTATCGCGAAGCAGGTGGGAGCATAGAAGCAGGGGCAACGTTGGATGTTATTCGAGGAATTAATTCTAATTCTTCCCCTCAATATCCTGTTATGTGGCCTGCAAATGGCAAGACAGTTCCGTTAAGGCAATTTGACAGTGAATATCCCGATCCCTTGACAAGCTTTCCAGGATACACGGCTCCAGCGGGCTTACCTATTTATTTGCAACTGGGTTCTGGAAACGTCACGCCTCGAGTCACTTCTCACTCATTAACGCAGGGAAACATACCCATAGAACACGGTGTTTTTGATGAAACAACCTACAGCAATCCCGATCCATCTGCTCAACAATTGGCACGCAGTATATTGGATTCACGCGATGCAATTGTAATGATACCCCGTAACCCATTAATGCCTGGAAATTATACAGCTTCAATTACATCGAGCGGTCAGAACTATACCTGGTCGTTCAATGTTGCCTGATGCGCTCTAGTTGAACCAGGAATCGCCATTGCTAAAAATAGGCGATCGCCATTTCTCCACTCCGTTTATTTTGCAAACCAATAGGTAGGAAAATTATGACTATCAAACGACAAGGGATTTATTTAGTCGGAGAAGATACAGCCGACAATGTTGCACTCGAAGCCGGACAACTTCAGGAAGTGCCTGGAGGATTGCTAACTCGCAAAGGCAATGATACTGTCAGGGGTTCTTCTGATGCTGAAGTTGTATATGGTGGCAAAGGAAATGATGAAATTGAGGGCGGAGGTGGCAATGATTCCCTTCGCGGCGACAAAGATGAAGATACTGTGATCGGAGGAGATGGAGATGATTGCTTGTGCGGCGGTCAAGGCAATGATTCAATTGTCGGCGGTAGCGGCAATGATAGTTTGCACGGCGATCGGGGTATCGATACTTTAACAGGTGGCAGTGGCAATGACACATTTTTCCTACTGCTAGATGATGACAACATTGATTACATTACCGATTATCAAAATGGAGGCGATCGCATTGCTAGCGACAATGGCATTTTGAATTTTGATAACTTCGCTTTTAGTGCGGGTACGGGTGCTAATGGTGCTAGTAGTTCCGATACAGTGATGATAGATAAAAGTAGCAATCGGGCGATCGCGGTTTTGCTGAATGTTGCCAGTAGCACGTTTGCAGCTAGTCCGACACCAACACCAGCGCCGACACCAACACCAGCGCCGACACCAACACCAACACCAGCCCCAACACCAGCCCCAACACCAACACCAGCCCCAACACCAACACCAGCCCCAACACCAGCCCCAACACCAACACCGGTGACAACAGCGACTCCGGTTACAACTCCGACTCCGGTTACAACTCCGACTCCGGTTACGACACCAACTCCTGTTACAACACCGACTCCGGTTACGACACCGACTCCGGTTACGACACCAACTCCTGTTACAACGCCAACTCCGGCTACCACACCGACTCCTGTTACAACGCCGACTCCGGTGACAACTCCGACTCCGGTGACGACTCCGACTCCGGTGACAACTCCGACTCCGGTGACAACTCCGACTCCGGTGACAACTCCGACTCCGGTGACGACTCCGACTCCGGTGACGACTCCGACTCCGGTGACGACTCCGACTCCGGTGACGACTCCGACTCCGGTGACGACTCCGACTCCGGTGACGACTCCGACTCCGGTGACGACTCCGACTCCGGTGACGACTCCGACTCCGGTGACGACTCCGACTCCGGTGACGACTCCGACTCCGGTGACGACTCCGACTCCGGTGACGACTCC
>NZ_JAUBTI010000221.1:0-2010 GCF_036702415.1 Microcoleus sp. D3_18a_C4
GTTCCACAAAGAGTGAATTTTCTTGTGGAACAGGCCGAAAAGCCTGTTCATAAAAAGCTTATTGAGAATGGTGCAACTTCTCAGTTAAATCCGTTAAATCTGTTAAATCCCGTACACTGCTCGTTGCCCAGCTTCCTTCTTCCCGATCGATCTGATATATTGATTAAGAATTATTATTTTTGGCAATCATCAAAGTGGCGATATTTAACAGGCGCAAATGGGAAAAACTCGTGGTTCATAAATCCAAAACATTAGCCTGGGCGATCGCACTTTTCAGCGGCATTTTGATGGCATTGACAACCGCCCCAGTAAATGCTTGGCTATTGGCTTGGGTAGCATTAGCTCCCCTGTGGGTTTTGCTTGTCAGTTATCAAAAGCCAAAAATACAAGAACAAAAACAAAAATTTCTCTTTCTTCCTTCTTTCCTCAACATCCATCCGTTACATCCGTTACAGAATCCGTTGCCGAACTTCCTTCTTCCTTTACTCTGGGGAATTGGCTATCACGGATTAGCTTTATCTTGGATTATGGGAATTCACCCGATGACTTGGTTGGGAGTTCCTTGGTGGCCAAGTTTGGCGATCGCACTTTTTTGCTGGGCATTCATCACCCTCTGGGGAGCCGCCTTAGTCGCCGTTTGGGCGTGGCTATTTGTAATTCTCAACTCCCTCACTTTACCAGACCAAAATCCTATTCTTATTCTTAACTCCCCCCCTTTACAAGGGGGGGCTGGGGGGGGTAAAGCTCAATTTTCAGCATTAACTCGCGTTTTAATTGGCACAGCTTTGTGGTGTGCCTTAGAAAGTATTTGGAGTACAGGTTCCCTGTGGTGGACATCACTATCTTACACGCAAAGCCCGCATAATTTAGCAATATTGCACCTCGGTCAACTCTCCGGGCCCAGCGCAGTAACAGCCGCTATCGTAGCAGTAAATGGCTTAATTGCCGAAGCTTTTATTGAAGGAAGAAGTAAGAAGGAAGAAGGAAGAATAAAAAATTGGATTCCTTATATTTTGCCGGCGAGTTTGTGTTTGATTTTGCATATTGCAGGCTGGAGTTTGTACAACCGCCCTTTGAATCAAGAACCTGCAACTGCTTTAAAAATTGGCATTATTCAAGGCAATATTCCTAACGAGATTAAGTTTGACTCAGCGGGTTGGGGGCGCGCTTTGGAAGGTTACACCACTGGATACAAACAGTTAGCAGACAGAAAAGTCGATGCTGTGTTAATTCCAGAGACAGCTTTGCCTTTTATCTGGACAAACGAGTATCAGCGTTCTACTCTTTCCTTTTACCAAGCTATTCTCCAACGCGGCGTTGTGGCTTGGGTTGGAGGATTCGGACAGCAAGAGAATAGTATCACTAACAGCTTATTGGCGATCGATCGCACTGGAGAAATTGTCGGTCGCTACGATAAACTCAAGCTAGTGCCTTTAGGCGAATATATCCCTTTTTACGAAATCTTAGGCGGGATTATTAATCGGCTTTCTCCCTTAGATGCTCATTTAGTACCCGGCAATTCTAAACAAGTGTTTGATACGCCGTTTGGCCGCGCCATTGTCGGAATTTGTTACGATTCGGCGTTTGCGGAAATTTTCCGATATCAGGCGGCGAAGGGAGGCGAATTTATGATCACCGCTTCCAACAATGCCCATTATAAACCGCCGATGTTGGATCAGCATCACGCTTTAGATGTAATGCGGGCCATTGAGACGGATAGATGGGCAGTTATCGCAACGAATACCGGTTACTCTGCTTTTGTAAATCCTCGTGGCGAGACGGTTTGGAAGTCGGGAATTAATACCTATGAAGTCCGAGATGCTACTATTTATCGGCGGCAAACTCGGACTTTGTACGTGCGGTGGGGAGATTGGCTGACACCTGTATTGTTAGTATTGGCGGGGTTAATGCGGTTGATTGTTAGAAATTAACGTTAGGAATGAGAATTAAATAACTTCCACAAGTTTGTGGGATGGGGAGCATCTCAGTTTTGCATTTACAGTGCGAGCG
>NZ_JAUBTI010000222.1:0-1913 GCF_036702415.1 Microcoleus sp. D3_18a_C4
TGAAAAAAGCATTTTTTTTTTGTAGTGCGCGCGTCCCCGCTCGCGTATTGTACAATACGCGAGCGGGGACGCTCGCACTGTAAATCCAAAACTGAGATGCTCCCGCGACTAAAAGGGCGGGTTTTTGAGATGGTCAATTATTGGCAGATATTTTTCGTGAACCCGCCCCTACCATATTAGGGGTAATCGACCGGAAATGATATCACAGGACTATTCGCTGGGAGAACTCGCTAAAAACCTATAGGCTTTGCTGTGCGAGACGATCGCACTCCTAATAAACGCTTTTTACCAAATTGGGATGCTTCCGTTTGAGATTAGCATTTTTTTTTGACTATTGGCCTTAAAATTAAACTAATTCAGGACTGAGGCATCGATCGCATATTTTTGTCATTGTTCGCGATGCGATTTCTTCAATCGCAGCCGGATCGTAAAGCGTCGGTGGCTTCAAGTCCGATAATTGTTAATCTAAATCCTCTCATTCAAAATCGGTATTACTTGTGGATGAAATGTTGGAAAGAGCTTGGACACTCAAGCAAAATTTAATTGACTTTGTTCTAGATGCTGAGGGAGAGTTGGCGGTAGCTTTGGAAGCTTTTGCTGCAGCTCGATCGACCGGCGAGCGCTACGACATTGCTCAGCAAAATCAAGTGATTGACAGTTTTACAGTCGAAGGTAAAGTCGGAGAGAAAACGCCGATCGACCTATTTGTCGAAAGTCAGCCAGATTTAACCGAGAGCGATCGTAGCTTGCTGGAAAGTTGGGGGCACAGAAGCTTCACAGGCTTATTTGAAATCACTCAACTTTTCCCCGACAGGTTTGAACTGATGAACTGGCTGACGGCAAAGCACTACGTTGTCAAGCCCAACAGTCCTAATTTTCTTGCAGAAATGTCTCGCTTTAAGTTAGGAGAAATCTTGCGGGCTCGGATTTCTCCCCTCACCGATGACTGGTGGATACTTTCGAGCTCTCCCATCCTGATGGGGAAATTGGGCAAGCCGAAGTTGGCGGTGGCGATCGGCAATTTCAAGCAAAATCAGAAAAATAACCTGTACAGCGATGCGCCGGAATTGTTAGAGCAAGCTTGGCAGTCGGTAGAACACTACCACGAAGATTTTACCGAATTTTTTGGCAGTGAGGAATTGACGCTATCGGGATATCACCTGAATAAACAGTTGGCTGAATTTCAGGAATTTATCACTAAAAAACGCCTAGCTGATATGGGCGTTGATGGAAGTAAATCTCTGGCGGATATCGTTGAAGATGCCGGAGTCGATCGAGAAGAAGTCAAAGCAGCAGCAATCGCGGCTGCAGGTGCTGATGCTAAAGCAGTTGAGGTAATGCTCGACAGCAATGCTAGTTCAAAAATGGTAATGCCGAAAGTCGAATTGCCCGATCGCTTCAAGAAAGCCGAACAGGTGACAGCACTTTCTCATCCTCGCTGGGGACAAACCTTTTTGTCTACTTACGCTCAATTTACTGCACTGCTAGCAGCAGAAGACTTTTCAACCGTTCCCGGTTACGAGAAGCTGGTTCGCAACTATCTAGAAGATCCTGCAATTAATGTCTGGATTTGGCAACGGTTAGCTAAAGTTAATCCAGCGAAATTAGAACAAATTTTGCAAACTGTATTGCAACGTACAGACTTTCAGCTCGATCGCGATTTAGATGCCTTGCTGCAAGAGTTTAAAAAACCCTTAGAACCCGAACTCCCGGAAATTGCCAGCGTTCCCGTGCACCTGCACAACTTATTTCAGGAAGCTTTAGGCGAAGTTAATAAGTCAAAGTCTAAACCGCAGGAGAAAAAGAAAAGCTCTAAAGGCTTTAAATCCTAAGCAACTAAGGAATGAGAATTAAATAACTTCCACAAGTTTGTGGGATGGGCGTCCCGCCCGTCCTTTTTGGACGGGCGGGAC
>NZ_JAUBTI010000223.1:0-1863 GCF_036702415.1 Microcoleus sp. D3_18a_C4
GTATTGTACAATACGCGAGCGGGGACGCTCGCACTACAATAAAAAAAATGCTTTTTACAAAACTGAGATGCTCCCCCACGAACGAAAGACGCGCAATTGCTCAACTCTCCTCAATCGGTAAGCAAACTCGGAGAAGTCAGCACAAAGACATCCCTGGTTCCCACCCCTTCAGATTCCGGTTTAATCGGTGTAGTAAAGTGGAAAAACTCATGGTCGTTAACTAACAGCAATTCTCCCGGATGCAGAATTTTATTAAAAACAGGCTTCTCTCTTTTAGCCAAGTACAAATGCGTTTCCCCGCCTACAATATTAGTTCTGTCCACCGAGAAAATCCCGATAAAGTCAGTACCGTCTTGGTGAATGCCTTCCGGTGCGGGGTTGCCAAAATTGTGCGGCGAACAAGTCGTCCTGATTTGATGGATGCCGATTTCAGCTTCCGGGTGAATTTTGCAGGAATCGAAAAAAGCAAAAATCATCTGTTTGAAATTATCGAGGGCAATTAGCCGATCGTCCAATTCGGCAAATTCCCGCTTGATATCACCCACTAGCGGATTGTATGTTTTGCTTTGATACAAATAGCCGTGAGGTAACTTAACTAACTCATTTCCGTTGACTGCAAACCGCGATAATCTTCTCGAACGATACTTACCTTTCACATACGGATCGACAGGCATATCGTCAAAAAATTCCTTGAAACCTTCTAGCTTAATCGAGTTTACTTTTTTGAAAGTAAACATGAAAGCATAATCCAAATGAATGGATTCTAATACGGTTTTCATAGATTTTACTCCCTGAAGCCTTGCTCCCCTCCCTAATTTTGCCTGGAGGAGGTGTATGCTTCTACTCTAGCGCAGGATTTTTGGATGTGTCGTAAAAGACACTACAAAAATTGCAAAGATATCGTAAAGCTTGCAAGATGAATCCGGGGCTGGTTCTTCTTTTAATCCAAAATCCCCAATCTAAAATCTAAAATCTAAAATCTAAAATCGATTGACTGCTTTCACCAGCGACTGACAGGCCCGCAGGAAAACGGCAACATCGACCCCAAGTGCAACGTACTGAACGCCAGCATCAATCCACTGCTGGGCGATTTCGGGGTTTTCGGCAAAAGTACCTGCGGCTTTGCCTGCTTTGCGGATGGTTTGCACTGCCTCCTGCATCATGTCGATGACGCGGGGATCGCGGACTTGGCCGGGAATGCCGATCGACTGTGACAAATCGTAAGGCCCCAGAAAAATCACGTCCACCTCTGGCACAGTAACAATTTCTGCCAGGTTGTCGATGCCGCCTTTGCCTTCGACATGAATCACAACTAAGGATTCTTCGTTGAGTCGATCGGTGATATTTGTACCTGCGGCGGTGTAAAGTCCCGCCCGCGTAGCAAAGGAAAGACCTCGCGTGCCCAGAGGACTGTATTTAGCGCTTTTGACAGCGGTTTCGGCATCGATTTTACTTTCAACTTGAGGTACTTGAACGCCTGCACTGCCGATGTCGAGAGCTCGTTGAATTTGCGGCCCATCGTTTTTGCGGACGCGAATAATCGGTGCAATTCCGGTACAGTCGGCGGCGCGACACAAATCTTCAGCAGCAAGCGGGTTCAGGGGGCCGTGTTCCATGTCGATAACGGCGAAATCAAATCCCGCGTGACCGCATATTTCCATGAATGCGGGATAAGCGCAGTTCATAAATAAACCTAGGACTGTTTCGCCTTTTTTAATTTTTTGTTTGAGTTGGTTTGTACGCATGGGTAATCCCGGAAAATTGAGTTTTTTCTTAGCGCAGATGAAGGGAGCATCTCAGTTTTGCATTTACAGTGCGAGCGTCCCCGCTCGCGTATTGTACAATACGCGAGCGGGGACGCTC
>NZ_JAUBTI010000224.1:0-1814 GCF_036702415.1 Microcoleus sp. D3_18a_C4
CTCCTTTATCGGATACAGGTTTTTTATTTCTGGACGGATGAATCACGTGGCGGGTATCCTGGATGCTTGATTGTCAGTACACAATTCCACCTCGCCCAACCGAGAGAGCCGAGAATCTCGGCGTCTCCCTCATTTGCAAGAAACTATCACAACCAACTAGCAACTCTGGAATCCAATTTAACTTCTTCAGGAACGCGGTAATCTATCTTCTGATAGCTGTGCAGCACGTCGCGAATGCCAGTATGAATCAAATTTTCTATGTGCAGCAACTGTTCTGAAGAACAGCGAACCTGAACTTTTTGGTTTGACACAGACTCGCGGGAGTCGATCGCAGTATATCTATTAGGAACTCGGCTGAGCACATAAGCAATTAAATCTTGTCGCAATCCCGAAGGCGAAAAAGCTTGTTGGTAGGGGTGCTTCGGATAAGACTCCAAGATAATTTCTACTTCCTCTGTGACTACAGCTAAGGTAATATTGACAAGATTTTTCTGCATTTTCCCCGTCCCCAAACACTCGTTAACTAATATTTTTGTGGCCGTTCTCGCTCTCGTCTGATTTCTCATGAATTTTAACCGGCTAATACCGCCAATCGTTCTTCGGTCATCACCAGCTCGAACTCGGAACTTACCTCTTCTATCACCCGCAGCACGTAGCAGGGAATCTTGTCCGATAAAATAGCACTTGGCGCCGTACCAGTGTGAATTTCTAAGACTGCTTCTGCCGCAGCTTCAAACATCAGTCGCTGTCCCGGAAACATCACTCTTTCAAAGTACCAATTAGGAATGTTCCCAATCCGAACCACCTGAACTAGGTTGGTAACATTTGCGTAATAGCACAGAATCTGGTTGTTACCTTTATAAGATAGCTGATCGGACATTTAAAAAATCTCCACACTCTTTCAAAAACTTACTGAGACTTGGCTTGGCCTGTTAGTGGCAATTACGAGTTTGGCTCTTGACAAAACGACCGACTTATTTTTGGGGTGTTATTCGAGAGCGCGAATCACATCTTCAGTTATTAATTTTTTTAGCATTGAGTTATCCTGCCAACACTTAGAGGTCTGGCGCAGAAACCCGGTTTTTCCCGGTTAAAAAACCCGGTTTGTTTGGTATGCAGTCGGTCACTCCTGACTTATTTATGTTGATTGTGCTGTGGCACCCGTTAATCAAAAGTACCCTCACTTTCCAGAACTCTCCTGACAACAGGTTCGCTCTTTGGCAGGGGAATGGTGCTGAGAGTGCGATCGACCTTTAGATCCAGAGCTAGGAGTAAACTTTATCTAAAAAATATGAGGAAATTATGAAGACCATCATTTTTTTTGATAAATATACTTTTGCCGAAGCAGGGATTACAACACTTAGGCAAAAACCGTGTTTTTTAGCCAAAAACTTGGCTGCATCTGCGATCCTGGGTTAAAAAACCCGGTTTCTGAGGGAACTCTGCGTAAATCTTGGATTAGCAGGCTGAAACCGGGTTTTTTACCAAAAAACTTCGCTGCATCTGTGAGATCGGATTAAAAAAAACCGTTCTTGAGGCCAATCTGTGTAACTTCTGCAGGAGTTATTCTGCCTGTAAATATGGTATTAGCCGATCGGCTTTGCGGGTAACAAAAAACCCCGACTCCCTGAGATCATCTCTAGAACTTCTAGGGAATCAGAGTTTAAATTAACCAATCACCGATCCATCTCAAAGCTAAATCAAAAAAATGAGGAAATTATGAAAATAGCCGGAAAAACTAGGGCGTCGGTTCAGTATCAGGAGTTGACAAAACAGACGGGAAATGATATGTGAATTGAGAAGCCTGTTAAATT
>NZ_JAUBTI010000225.1:0-1783 GCF_036702415.1 Microcoleus sp. D3_18a_C4
TCGCACTGTAAATGCAAAACTGAGATGCTCCCCATCCCACAAACTTGTGGAAGTTATTTAATTCTCATTCCTAAGTAAATGGAAATAAACATGGCGTGGGGGAGGCAGGGTTTTGCATTAATAATAAACTGGCCGCTAGTATAGATCATTGCCTGACCCGCCCCTAATATTTTTTATTTTGGCTCGCGTCTGCCTACTTTTTAACTAATAACTTTTGACGACTGCCGCTTCTTCTCAATATATTGCTGGTGGTAATCCTCTGCCATATAAAATTCCCCAGCAGGTTTGATTTCGGTGGCAATATCTTTGTCGTATTTACCGGAAAGTTGTAATTTTTGTTTGGATGCGCGAGCGGCTTTTTCTTGTTCGGAATTGTGATAAAAAATCACCGACCTGTACTGTTCGCCTCTGTCGGGGCCTTGGCGATTGATTTGGGTAGGATCGTGACAGTTCCAGAATACATCTAGCAGTGCTTCGTAACTCACCTGCGATCGATCGTACTCTACCAGCACTGATTCAGCGTGACCGGTGACTCTGGCGCAAACATCCAGGTAGCACGGGTTCGGCCAGTGACCTCCCGTGTAGCCCGCCGCAGTCGAGACGACACCCGCAACCGCGCGAAACTTGTGTTCAACTCCCCAAAAACAACCGGCGGCAAATGTGGCTTTTTCCATCGTGTTACTCATCGTATTGGGTTCAAACTTGGCAATAAATTATCCTTGACATATTCCCATTAGTGTGCATTCCCAAACTAATCGCGGCTGTACGTAGTTTAGCAAATATTGCCGCGCTTTTTCCAAGGGCTCTAAGGGCGATCGACTAATTCCCCCTGCCAAAAATTGCTGCCAGTAACAGTGCTGTAAATAATCGATTAACCACAACTGAGATTCAGTATCTAAAGTTTTATCAATTTCCTTGGCCAATTCCAAAGCAGAGCGCAGATTTTGAGGCAACTGCTTCACCTTTTGCAGCAAATCATCGGGTATTGATTGCAGTTGCTGCCAAATAGAAATCGCCTCCCCAGGACTTCCCTGAGCCATCCCCAGTACCTCGGAATGCGATAAAATCTGCGCGAATCCGGCTTGCTGCAAAACTTGTGCCATTGCTTCGGGATTCAGCCGTGAAAACTGGATTTTTTGACAACGGGAAATCAAAGTTGGCAGCAAAAGTTCCACAGTCGGAGCAATTAAAACGAGGGCTGCTTTTCCCGGTTCTTCCAATGTCTTCAACAAGCCGTTAGCTGCTCCCTCACCCATTGTTTCTGCTTGTTCCAACACTACGACTGAACGCGCAGCTTCTAGCGGCGGTCGGCTGAGAAAATCACCGATTTCTCGAACTTGTTCTAAGCGAATTTGTGGTGGTGCTTTCCGCTTTAAACCGGCTTCCTCTGCTTCCTTTGGCGTAAGCCGTTTGCCTTGGTTCATATAAGTTGGTTCTACCCAGAGTAAGTCTGGATGATTTCGCTGTCTCACGCGATTTTGCACGGAGGCTATTAGTCGGGTTTCGGGAATATTTGCTGAGAATAAAAGCTCGATGAAACACTGAGCAGCTAAACTTTTGCCGATGCCGTTAGACCCGACAAATAAATAACCAGGAGCAATTCGGTTTCGCTCGACTGCTTGAGTTAGCAATTCTACTGCTCGCTCTTGTCCGATTAATGATGTAAAATAATCCATGTTTGCTCAGGAAGAAGGAAGTTCGGCAACGAACAGGCAAGATGCCTGTTCCACAAAGAGTGAATTTTCTTGTGGAACAGGCATCTTGCCTGTTCCTAAACAAGTAA
>NZ_JAUBTI010000226.1:0-1678 GCF_036702415.1 Microcoleus sp. D3_18a_C4
ATACTGGCAAGAAAACGGCAGGAGTGGACGGGGTGAAATCCTTGTCCCCAGCAGCACGTTTGAAGTTAGTAAATAATTTAAAACTGGGGTCTAAGGTTAGTCCGACTAGGCGAGTATGGATTCCCAAGCCAGGAACGGAAGAGAAACGACCTCTAGGTATACCTACAATAAAAGACCGAGCCTTGCAAGCGCTGGTCAAACTGGCACTAGAACCAGAATGGGAAGCGCGATTTGAACCTAACTCATACGGGTTCAGACCTGGACGCTCATGCCAAGATGCGGTGGAAGCAATTTTTAACTCAACCCGGAAAAAGCCGAAATTCGTGCTTGATGCCGATATTTCCAAATGTTTCGACCGCATCGACCAGGAAGCACTGCTGAGAAAATTAAATACATTCCCTACCATTCGCCGACAAGTTCGAGCCTGGTTAAAAGCGGGAGTGATGGATGGAGAGCAGTTATTCCCAACATCCGAGGGTACGCCACAGGGCGGGGTCATTTCTCCGTTATTGGCAAATATCGCCCTACACGGTATGGAAGAACGAATCAAACAGTATGCAGAAACCCTGCCTACCAAAAGAGGAAAGAATAGACTCGACAATTACAGGAGTCTCAGTCTGATTCGTTATGCCGATGACTTCGTGATCATTCACGAAGATATAACCGTTGTTCAAAGATGTAAAGAGATTATCTCTGAATGGTTACATGGCATGGGTCTGGAACTAAAACCCAGTAAAACGAGACTTGCCCACACCCTAGTACGGTATGAGCAAGAGGAACCGGGATTTGATTTTCTTGGTTTCACAATACAACAGTTTCCAACAGGAAAGTATCACTCGAAACAGGGTTTTAAAACAATCATCACCCCAAGCAAGCAGAAGCAAAAGGTACATTACGAACAAATCGCATTGGTTATCGAAGCTCATAAGGCAGCACCGCAAGCGGCGTTAATCAGCCATTTAAACCCTATTATTAGGGGATGGGCTAACTACTATGCGACTGTAGTAAGTAAGGTAGCTTACTCAGATATCGATGACCTCACGTACCAAAAGTTAAGAGCTTGGGCAAAACGCCGCCACCCCAAAAAGAATGGGGAATGGGTGTCAAAGAAATATTGGCAACCTATAGGCGGAGATAACTGGGTATTCGCAACCAGGAAGGAAGGTTTAAAACCACTTCGGTTACTTAATCATGCTGACACTCCAATAGTGCGACATATAAAAGTTAAAGGCGAATCGTCGACCTACAACGGAAACCTGGTTTACTGGAGTACAAGAATGGGTAACAACCCAGAAATGCCAAGTAGGGTATCAAAACTCCTGAAAAAGCAAAAAGGAAAGTGTACCCACTGTGGTTTGTTTTTCCGTGAAGACGATGTGATGGAAGTTGACCACAGAATCCCTAAATCGCAAGGTGGAAAAGATTCTTACGATAATTGGCAACTCATTCACAGACATTGCCACGACACAAAGACTGCTATCGATGGCAGTCTCGGCAACCAATCTGGCTGCAATAGTGCCAAGCCTAAGCCCGCCAGAAAACTTGAAAAAGTCGATGGTAAATGGGTAATGAGGTATGCGTAACAAGCGCCAAATCATTGAGGAGCCGTGTGAGGTGAAAGTCTCATGCACGGTTTTGAAGACCAGCGAGACTGGTGACAGTCTCGCTGAGTTTAATA
>NZ_JAUBTI010000227.1:0-1666 GCF_036702415.1 Microcoleus sp. D3_18a_C4
AGAGCGTTCCACCGGCGTCGCACGCCGGTTATGAATAAAAGAAACAGTAAAGCTAGCCCAAAAGTGGCCAGCGATCGGATATATTATCCCTGTGTCCTGAGAGTAAGACCGACAAGTCAATGGTGCGATTGTGAGCCTGATTTAGAGCGTGGTCGTGGGCATGATGGTTATGACATTGGTGAAGGGGTAATTCCCTATCCCGTTTAGGAGAATATAACATCTCTTCGGCCCACCGATCGGGACACCTAAAAGTTTGAGCGCGAAGGGGAGTCATCTAATGAGCAGACGCCAGACCAACAAACCTGTTGGGGGTGAAATGTCCAATTTCACACAGATTAACCCAAATGCCGCAGGCATAGATATCGGGTCAGAAGAACATTGGGTGTGTGTCCCACCGGATAGAACGCCACAGAATGTGCGTAAATTTGGCTGTTTTACGCCTGACTTAATTGAGATGGCGTCTTGGTTGTTGGAATGTCGAGTAGAGACCATAGCGATGGAATCGACAGGAGTCTATTGGATAAGTGCCTTTCAAATTCTCGAAGAAAGAGGTATCGAAGTCAAACTGGTAAATGCCCATCACGTCAAAACCGTACCGGGCAGAAAAAGCGATGTTCTAGATTGTCAATGGTTGCAACAGCTACATACCTACGGTTTATTGTCCGGTTCCTTTCGCCCTGACGATCAAATTTGCGTTCTTCGCAGTTACATTCGCCACCGCGATAACTTAATCAAAAGTAGTAGCGCCCACATACTGCGGATGCAGAAGGCATTAATTCAAATGAATCTGCAACTGCATAAAGTCATCAGTGACATCACAGGAGTCACAGGGATGGCAATTATCCGCGCCATTGTAGCTGGAGAAAGGAATCCTCAAGTCTTAGCCGAATTGAAAAATTCTCGGATTAAAAGTAGTACCGCAGATATTGCCAAAGCCTTGACAGGAGACTATCGAGCTGAGCATATATTTGTGTTAAAACAAGAGTTACAACTTTACGACATCTATCAAGGACAAATTGCTAGCTGCGATGTCGAGATTGATCGATATTTAGCTAGCTTTGGCCCTCTGGAAAACAATCCCCCACCAGACCCTCCCAAACGCGGTAACAGAAAGCCCAGAGGTCATGAACCCACTTTTAACTTACGCAACCATTTGTATCGGATTAGTGGAGTAGATTTTACCCAAATTCCTGGTTTTGATGCCCTCACAGTACAAACCCTGCTCTCGGAAGTCGGATTAGATGCTGCTCGTTTTCCCACCGTTAAACACTTTTGTTCCTGGTTAGGGTTGTGTCCAGGTTCGAGGATTACCGGCGGTAAAGTCAAAAGTTCTCATACCCGTCAAGTAGTTAATCGGGCTGCCAATGCCTTCCGTTTAGCTGCTCAATCTTTATCTCGCTCTCAATCAGCTTTGGGGGCTTTTTATCGTCGGCTGCGCGCTCGATTGGGCGCCCCTGGGGCCAATACCGCTGCTGCCCACAAGCTAGCCCGCATCTTCTATCACCTTTGGAGTACAAAAACCGCTTATGCTGATGCAGGTGCTGACTATTACGAACAGAAATACCGACAACGGATCGTCTCTAAGCTTACGAAAACTGCGGAGTCTTTTGGGTTTGAGCTAGTTGCTAAAACTCCGCAGTTAGATTGAGTTTCTTAGGAGGACTTT
>NZ_JAUBTI010000228.1:0-1548 GCF_036702415.1 Microcoleus sp. D3_18a_C4
GAGTATTTCTACTTATTTCATAACTGAGATGCTCCCCGAATCATAAGCTTTTCTGTATTTAAAGATACAACTTGCCAAATTGTTATGTGATAAAGTTAAACTTGTGGAAACCTAAAAAAAACATAGATTGGAGTGTAATGATGTTACGCCATGTAATATCAGTTAGTTTAGCAATGACCGCCTGCGCAGCTCTTATGCCTACAAAGGCAAATGCTGCTACTTTCACACTTCTACCCGTTGGCTCTTTACAAAAAAGACCAGGTGACTCAATTGAATTTACATTAACATTCGATCCATCGGGAATTCCAAGTAATGATGGAAAAGTAAAGATCAGAAAAGTTGATGTGACTCCTACTTATGATGGTAGTGAGTTATCTTTTGATCCTAACCGAAGCTGGAGCCTTTCGTCCTATACATTGACCAATACAACAAATATAGCTAGTTTTTTCTTGACTGTTCTTCCAGGTGTTATAAAAGATGGAAATAGTGATTTCTTTGGGGTAAGTGTACAGTATGATTATAATACTGATCGGGGGGTAGAATGAAGAGAATTTATGTCAGTAATGCGTCAATAACAAGAGGATTTTCATCAAACTGCTTCAACCCATCTTTAGTATATTATCAAGGAGATTTATGGTTTTTTTATCGTTATCGGTTTAAACGCAGCGAACTGTTTAACAATATTGGTTTTGTGAAATTAGATTCTAATTTTAAACCTACTAGCAGGCACCAGACTCTTAAAATTCCAAAAGTTACAGAAAAAATTAAATCATGCAACGACCCTCGTGCATTTGTCTGGAAGGATAAATTGTACCTTTCGTGCCAACAAGATAGTTTTGTAAACAATACTTGGTCAACCTCAGTAGTATTAGGAAATGTAGACTTGAATAATGGTCAACTAGAGAATATTCACGTACCTAATTACGGTAAAAATTTCAACTACTGTATTACAGATGCACCACCTGCATTTGAAAGGAACTGGACTCCCTTAATAGTTGATAATGACTTTTACATAATTTATCGAATCAATCCTTTAACTGTAATAAAATTCTGCCCTCAACAACAAATTTGGACAGAAGTAGAAGTAACTCACAAGGATTCGATAATTCCATATCAAACTTACGTGTCGGGTGGGACACCTTTAATTCCATGGCGTGGGTCCGAGTACATCGGGCTATTTCATACTTATGTGAAGACAGATGAAGATCGACGTTTCTACTCTATGGGTTTTTACACTGTAGATGTAAATGAATGGCGTGTGACAAGTATTTCTCCTAAACCAATTCTGACTCCATGGAAAAACAAATGGAAAGATAGCAGACGACACATAGTGAAAAGGATGTTTGTAGAAACTCCCAGTTATGAGGTGGTATTTCCTGCAGGTATAATTGATTGTGGTAATGCCTGGGCTGTAAGTTATGGCTGGAATGACTGCCGTTGTTATATAGATATTTATGAAAAAAATATGGTTATTGAATCTTTAATACCTTGTTAGGCTGTGCGGCGAATCAAGGGAGCATCTCAGTTATGAAATAAGTAGAAATACTT
>NZ_JAUBTI010000229.1:0-1472 GCF_036702415.1 Microcoleus sp. D3_18a_C4
CAGGGTAAACGCATCTTAATTTCAACCTAAAACATGATAAGATCAAGTGTTTAGCTAAATCAAGTGCGTAATTGATAGGTGCGATCGATGGCGAAAGGGTTTACTTCGACTTTAACTTCCCAACAAAAAACAATAGGTGTATCGAATCCGACCGACTTATTGAACGTTAGTTTTTTAAACCATTTTGAGACCTTGACCGATCCAAGAATAGAAAGAAGTAAAGAGCATTTACTAATAGATATTGTAGCCATTGCGATTCTAGCTGTCATTAGCGGTGCGGATGGATGGGGGGCAATAGAACTCTATGGAAAAACTAAATATGAATGGCTAAAAGGTTTTCTAGAACTGCCGAATGGAATTCCTTCTCATGATACATTTAGTCGAGTATTTGCTCGACTTGAACCGAAGCAGTTTCAAGAGTGTTTTTTGAGTTGGGTAAATTCAATTACCAAAAAATTGGAGCTAGAAGTCATAGCCATTGATGGCAAAACAATGAAACAATCTTATGACCGGAATCACAGCCAAAAACCATTGCATATAGTCAGTGCATGGTCTTCATCCCATCAATTAGTTTTAGGGCAAAAAAAAGTCAATAAGAAATCCAACGAAGTGACAGCAATTCCGGCTTTGTTAGAGATGCTAGAAATTGCTGGAAGCATAATAACCATTGATGCTTTGGGATGTCAGAAAGAAATAGGAGCGCTCATAATTAAGAAGAAAGGAGATTATCTTTTAGCGCTAAAGGGAAATCAAAAACTTCTTCATAAAGACGTAAAAGACTGGTTTGAATTAGCTCGAAAAGAAAAGTTTGCTGGCAGAGAGCATAGCTATTATCAACAAATAGAAGGAGGGCATCATCGAGTTGAAAAAAGACAAATTTGGACTGTGGCAGTCTCGGAGTTGCCATCTCTTCATAATCAATCATTATGGACGGGATTAAAAACGGTTGTGATGGTCGTAAGTGAAAGACGTTTGTGGAATAAAACTACCACAGAAGTTCGGTTTTATTTAAGTAGTTTAGCCAGTAATGCCGAGAAGATTTCTCAAGCAATTCGCAGTCATTGGGGTATTGAAAATAGCTTACATTGGACATTGGATGTTACTTTTTCTGAAGACAATAGTCGTATTCGTAAAGATCATTCTCCTGAAAATTTTGCTCTTCTACGGCGTTTAGCTGTCAATTTACTGAAACAGGAAAAAGGATTTAAAGGAAGTTTAAAAATGAAGCGGTATCTGGCGGGAATGGATAATAATTATTTAGTGCAAATTTTAGACTCGGCCAGCTAACGCTCGAAAACTAAAACGGATTCCCGATCTAAATTGATTCAGCTTTGAGAATTTAGAAGTCCTTAAAGCTCGATTTTAACTGGGTTAATTGCATCAGATTTAAGAGTTTTAAGAATTGTTTTATAAAAAAAAACTGATGCACAAATATGATTTTCTGTCAACTTAATTTAGATGCGTTTACCCTG
>NZ_JAUBTI010000230.1:0-1457 GCF_036702415.1 Microcoleus sp. D3_18a_C4
CCTTTTAACAGAAGGCAAGATGTTGCTCAAAAACTCAAGAGGTAGAAGATTAAACAGCTAATCTTGAAGACTTTTTGCGTCGAGAAACCCGTTTTTTGACAGTGGGATAATATGGTGCCTTAGTACGTGCCTTTCCTTTTTCCCAGCCGGGGGATTTTCCCCTATGTTTAGGCATTTTCGCGGGAGTACCAAGGTCAACTAAAACTGACAACATTGATTGGGCAACACGTCCAGGAGTTAAATTGATATTAGCCGATTGCCAAGGTAATATATTCTCGACGACTAAATCCCTAGCTAGCCAGAGTTGCCAACTCATCAATGGCATTAAATCGCTCCAGCGCTCAGATTGTTCGGGAGTTCTCAAGTTAGGCAATGTCCAATGTAATCTTTGCTTAGCAAATCTATACCAATGATCCACTCCAAAACGTCGTAAATACTTAAACCAAACAGTTTCTAGAGGGAGAGTTCGTTCTCCCACCCAAGCCAACCACAAGGGTGGAAACGGCTGACCGTTTGACATGGGATTCATTCTTTCGACCAGGATTAAATTGACTCTCTGTTCGGCGGCACGATAAAAATGTAAGTCAAGCCATTGCCTGACTCGGACTTGTCCCAAATCTGGATGTTCGTCAATTGTGATCGCAGTATCCGCTTCGAGCCATGTGGTTGGGTCGGAGAGCCTCATTTTCTGACCGTGCTTGCGTGGTCTGCCGCGACCACTATATGCTGGTGGTGCTGACCATAAGCAGGCATTCTTTCGGACTCTCATTAAACAATCAGCTTGAATATCTGCTTGCGCCAGTACCCAATTTGCATTGCCATATTCTCGATCTAAAACTGCTAAGACTGGATTGATGCTCTGTTCACAAACAAGTTTGAGTTGGGAAGCTGCTTTTTCTATTGGTGAAGACCAACTACTAATTCGTTCATGTAGTAGGGGTAATGCCCAACTTCCTTGTGCTTCGGGTATCCATGCAATTGTACTGTACCCCTGTCCAATAATGACGCCCTGCTGATATTCATGGGTTCTGTCTTTTAATGTTTTAGCCTCTGGTCTCCCCCATGCCGTGTGGTCAATTGCTACTAAAACGTGTTCCGTTGCGGGTACTTGCTGTTCTAATTGCTGGAGATACAGCATCATCAGTTTTTTCCGCTCCGGCCTACTGTCTTGCAATGCTTCGTAAACGCTTGGCCATTGACGATTGAATAGCGGACTGAGCGAAAATTCCGCCAAACAGGCCGCATTCCTAGTGGTCATCACTGCATCCATCAGCTCGAATGTTGCATCCTTGGCTCGTACCAATAACTCGTATGCTGCTTGACGAAAGTCCTTTAATCGTTCACTGTTCATTTAGGGAGTGGGTAGGTTTTCTTTTTCACCCTTATTCTCTCCCGGCGCGGTGGCTCTAGTTCTTCTTTTGCCACCGTTCTCATCTTTATTTAGTCTAAACGACAGT
>NZ_JAUBTI010000231.1:0-1429 GCF_036702415.1 Microcoleus sp. D3_18a_C4
TGTTGGTGAACCCGCCCCTTGTATCTTAAAGGAGTCAGTAGATCGCCACGTCATGGATTCGATCGAGCCGACTTTCAGGCGATCGAGCCCACAAGTGAGCGATGGTACCGATAGTCAGGCGATCAAGCCGACAAGTGGGCGATCGTACCGACTCTTCAAAGTAAATCTAAAGAAACAAGGAAAGTTTCGTACAAATGGTTCTGTAACAGGCGAAAGTGCTAGCTATAGGACATCAGCAATCGGTGAAGTTGGCCCGCCCCTTAGACACTCATAAGTCTGTTGCGTAGATAAGCTCCCATTACTGATGACAGGCGCACCTAAAACTGGACAGTATCTTAGGCTCTCGATCGAACGATCGGGAAAGCCTGCATTGACAAGGTTAGTATTCAATTGCCTGTCACGTTCTTTCATAAATCGGAGTAAATTGGGAGCTAAAAATGACATCAATAGTCTTAGGTATAGACATCAGTAAAAGAGACTTTCATGTTTCATTACTGAAAGAAGGTCGTGCGACCAAACCCAAAAAGTTCACTAACAATGTTCAAGGGTTTGAAAGTTTGCATAACTGGCTTGAACAACAAAATGTAGTCGAACTCCATGCTTGTATGGAAGCTACTAGCATCTATGGAGAAGCCTTAGCCGAATTCCTGTATGGGGCTGGGTTTCAGGTCAGTATCGTCAATCCAGCTCGTATTAAAGGGTTTGCCAAAAGCGAACTTCTGAGAACTAAAACTGACTCCGTAGATGCGGCACTGATTGCTCGTTTTTGTGCGGCAATGAAACCGTCTCTGTGGACACCAACCGCACCCGAAGTTAAAGAATTACAAGCTTTGTTACGACGGCTCGAATCTGTGATCGAAATGGCTACGAGCGAGCAGAACCGTCTGGAAACAGCTACGCTAACTGTTGCCGAGCTTACCCTTGCACACTTGGAGTACCTAAAAGAACAACAAAAATTGCTCAAAAAACTGATTAGTGACCATTTTGACCAGCACCCACATTTAAAACAACAGCGTGACCTCTTGACTTCAATTCCCGGAATTGGTGAACAGACAGCATCCGTATTGTTAGCTGAAATTCGTAATGTTTCCGATTACACCAATGCTCGTCAATTAGCGGCTTACGCAGGTTTAACACCCTGTGAGCGTAGTTCTGGGACTTCAGTTAAAGGCAAAACTCGTTTGTCTTGCACTGGAAATGTCCGACTGCGAAAGGCATTGTATTTGCCTGCGGTAGTGGCGATGCGTCACAATCCATTGCTGAAAGCTATGAGTGACCGATTATTGGGTCGTGGCAAGGTAAAAATGCAGGTGATTGGTGCTTTGATGCGGAAGTTGGTGCATTTGGCTTTTGGTATTTTAAAGTCCCAAAAGCCTTTCGACCCCAATTATTTACTCGCTACCCCTTGACAGATCAAGACAGTATCTAC
>NZ_JAUBTI010000232.1:0-1383 GCF_036702415.1 Microcoleus sp. D3_18a_C4
ACAAATTGCACATTCATTCTGAGGAAAATGAACAGTTTTCCCCGGTTCAAATGGGATACTTACCTGATTGGGACAGCGAATTAAATGCGTATCCCAGTCAAGAAAAAAAGAATTTTTATCAAACCGTCCAGAATTTCTGACCGGCCACGCCTTGCAAAATATCTGTAATTTATCATCCCGTTGTGTCACCCAATGACTGGATAAATAAGCCCGGTCAATATGTAACTCGGCTAGGTGAATATTTTGAAATTTTAAGTCACGTTCTAGGTCAACTGTAGCAGCGGATTCTGGAGTATTGGCGCGTGTCAACGCAACCGCGCAAACTACACCACTCTCTAAATCTTTGAGGACGTGACGCTTATATCCATCTATTTTTTTAGAGCGGCTTTTACGCCCATGCCGCATATCGGGGTCTTCGATAGAAATGCGACGATCTTTGGCGACCCCTTGGCGGAGAGTCGGAACTCCTTGAGAGTCTAAAGTTACATTTTGGGATTCAATGACTCGGGCAACACACAAAGAATCTTGAGCCGCTTCAAAGTCATCACAATTAGCCTGGCTTTGCATCCATTCTTCTACGGAATTTAAGCTATTTAGGAGAATTAAGAGCGCATTTTGACGTTCTACTGGATCATCCCAGTTTAAATCTAAGGCCGTTTTTAAGCTGGAACTATTAACGATGGGTGCACCTGCTTCATGGGCAATTTCTGCTGGCTCCCTCCCCTGCACAGCAGCTATCACACTCACCGCCTTACGCAAAGCATGACCCAATAGATTATATGTATCTTCGACTTTCCCGGCTCCCCATAACGGGGATGAATCTAAAGCCACTTTAAGTTGAGATGAGCCAAATCCACCTTTTTGTTTGGCAATTTCTACGGTGCGGTCAATTAAACGTTGGTCTAGTTCTTTTTTAATTAAGCCCTTTCTGAATCTCACCAAAGTGGCTTTGCTAAAAGGGGGAGTTTCACAATTGAGACAATCAAGAACTAACTGCCAACGTTGATCCATGAGCATTTCTTCAATTACTTCATCATCAGAAATGCCTAAGTAGGCTTGCAGAATAATTGCCAAGGCAATTTGTGCAGGAGGAATTGGGCTCTGACCCACTGTGCTGTCTTTAAAAATTGTAGCAAGTTCTTCTTGAAACTCATCATTAAATATGAATGAACGATTCAATCGAAGAAACGTGAATAACTTGGCTCGTTTAATGCGTTTGACGATCGACGCTTCAGCGTCTGAGAGTTCAACTGGAGGATGCCATAAGGGAGGACGCATAAGGTTTCTTCCTTCTTCCTGATTGTGAGAATTTAACAGGCTTCTCAATTCACATATCATTTCCCGTCTGTTTTGTCAACTCCTGATACTGAACCGACGCCCTAG
>NZ_JAUBTI010000233.1:0-1343 GCF_036702415.1 Microcoleus sp. D3_18a_C4
GTTAGAGTCGATAGGGGCATTTCTACCCCTACCTCTCCTTCAGAACCGGACGTGAAACTTTCGCTTCATCCGGCTCCTTGATAACTCCACCCTTGAAATGGGTACAGATTCAAAACGGATTATCATCATAGCTCTTTTGGAGGGAGCCATCCTTTTCCGTTTTTGTGTCGTGACAGTGTTTATGCAGAAGTTGGAGATTTTTGTACTCATCCTTACCGCCTAATGAGCGGGGTTGGATATGGTCAACTTCTACGGTGTCTGTAGGTGTGAAATACAGACCGCAGTGGGTGCATTTACCTTTCTGTGTCTTCAGTAGTGTTGCCACTCTTGTTGGTGTTTCAGGGTATTCTCCGCGTCTCTTGCTCCAGTAAATCCAGTCACCATCGTAAGGTGTTGAATTGCCTTTTACCTTAACGTGCCTTATAATAGGCGTTGCTCGGTGTTGGGTTAGTTCTAAACCTTCTTCTGTGCTGAAACACCAATTTTTGTCGCCTACTGTTCGCCAGTATTTGTCTTTGTTGATGTTACCTTTTCCCCGTCTTCTAGCCCATGCTCTTAATTTGTCATAAGTAAGATTATCCGCCTTTTTAAAGGTTTCCTTACTTACTACTGTAGAGTAATAGTTTGACCACCCCCTAATTATTGGGTTCAGCCGACTAATTAAGGCAGCTTGAGGGGCGGGGTTATGGGTGTCTATTACTTTTCCAATTTTTGCAAGATGAGCTTTGACTTTGGGCTTTGACGGGGTGATTAGTGTTTTAAAACCGAGTGGCATTCCGTGTGTATTTTTAGCACTTCGGTAGTTACCTACCTTATGTTGTTGTACATGGAATCCTAAAAACTCAAACCCAACATTTCCGTTATATTCATTGAGGGTGTGGGTTAATTTTGTTTTACTTGGCTTTAATTCTAAGCCTAAATCACTTAACCAATCTGCAATTATCTTTTGACAGGCTATTACTACTTCAATGTCTTTGTGAATAATCACAAAATCATCGGCATATCGGATTAAACTGATTTCTTTTTGTTGGTTTATGTTACCACCTACGAATTGTTTAATCCGTTCTTCCATTCCGTGAAGGGCTATGTTAGCCAGTAGTGGGGAGATAACTCCGCCTTGTGGCGTACCTTCTATGGTCGGGAATATTTCGCCTTGGTCTAATACCCCACTTTTAAGCCACGACTTAATTTGTTTTCTCAGTCGCGGATAGGTATTGATTTTGTCAAGTAATGCTTTGTGATTAATGCGGTCAAAGCATTTGGCAATATCAGCGTCTAGCACATATTTGGCTTTGTATCTGATATTGTCAAAGATAGCTCCAATCGCATCGTGACATGACCTA
>NZ_JAUBTI010000234.1:0-1307 GCF_036702415.1 Microcoleus sp. D3_18a_C4
TGATTTACAGAGCTAGATTGCTGTGTAGCTGTGCGTTCCTGCTGTTCTACTGTGGCCGCAATCTCTGTGGAAGAACTGGCGATCGTATTTGCTACCTGATTGATTGGTCGGATAATTTTATCAAAAATAAATAATATAATAAATGAACCCAATACTACAGCAACAACCGTACCTCCTATAGAAACAGTCGTCGCTAATTGCTCCGACTGTTTTGCGAATTTTGTTCGTTGAACCAGTAAAGCATCTTCTACCGTAAGCATTTCTGCCAGCTTATCCCTAATTTCATCCATTAATATCTTGCCTTTACCTGAAATCACCAAGGCTCTTAGCTCTGGTTCTTTACCAGCCCTTTTTAGGGATATAGTTTCCGCTAATTCATCGAGTTTTTGCTGACCCAAATTTTCAACTTCCTCCAAAGTTTTAACTTGTTCAGGGATATCTTTTACTAAGTCTTTTGTCTCATTTACTGTTTTATAAAAAGCGACGCTTCCCTTTTTGTAAGGTTCTAAAAATTCCTCCTTTCCAGCGAAGATAAACCCTCGCTGTCCTGTTTCAGCATCCAATAAAGTTTTTTCTAGGGCTTGCAAATTTGTCTTTACTACATAAGTGTGCGTTTGCCACTCAATAGCTTCGGCTAACTTATCCATACTCAATTTAGTGGCAAATCCGATGCTAATCATTAAGAAAAAAATGGAGCCGAAGCCCAACGGAACTACTTTACTAAGCCGAATAATATGGTGCAACATTGCACTTTCTACTCCTTGATTCGTTGTTGACTTTTGTGGGGGGAAGTTGCAGCGTCAATAATTTCCTGATGTTTTTCACCCAAGTAGTTATTTAATCCCTAATACTAATTCATAATTAAGGCCCCTTTTTTCGTGGAAAAACTTCCAGCGCTTCTTTTTGCTTTCTTGGCTTTACCAACTCAACCATTGAGTCAGACTCATCAAGAAAAATCTGGCAAAACTTAATGTGGAGCAAGCGATGCAGGTCAAAGTCTTTAGGATTAAGGGTTGTTTTGCCTGCTTTGATTTTGCATAAATCCTGTTTATTCGATTGTAGCTGGAAATTCAGGAACCAAACCCAAAAATCGTCAAATTCTCTCCCCCACTTTTCCTCTCTCCCACTATTGATTGGGGTTCAAGTCGATCGCAGAGCGTGTTAAAATCTAGTTAAGCAACAAAATTTTGAGTTCATGGAAATAATAGTAGTGACGCTGGTGCTGGGTTCGGTGCTGTTGGTCTAGGAAATGCGGTTCGGGCGGGTGTTAGTTCGATCTGGAGTTACTGCGAAGGATTTGTTTAAGG
>NZ_JAUBTI010000235.1:0-1291 GCF_036702415.1 Microcoleus sp. D3_18a_C4
GGGAGCATCCCGATTTTGCAAATATACAAAAGTATGATAAGGTGCGCCGCTTTTGGGGAAAAGCGACACTTAGCTTCCCCAAAAAATATGTTTTAGAGTCAATCAGCCATTTTAGAGGAACTGAAGAATAGAGTATCTCAAGAGTTACAATAGTCAATAAATAATTTTGAGGAACTCAACATGACGCCTGACTACCCGAGCAAGTTTACAAGCTCATACTGCTGAAATCGCTAAAATTTTATACAGAAACACTCCTCCCGAGGCGTTAGAAAGCCTGGAAGCAATAGAAGGACACTTGAGAAAACAATGGATAGAGATAGTGGGACCAGAAGTTGCTTTTTTTTTATCAAAGAAACCACAGGAACAGATAAAGGGCGTCCCCGAACAGTAAAAAGCTGTGTAGGTGAGTTAAAAATTACCGAAAAACAAGCAGAAAAATTAAATCTCAAAAAATCGACTCGGTTAGCCCCTTTTTTTGAGAAATGCTGTCTGCGACAAGTGGCCTTGTTATCCTATGAAAAGGCATCTCAAGAAATTGAAGTACAGACGGGAGTCAAGATAGGTCATACCAGTTTACATAGATTGGTAGAAAACCAAGATTGGGTTGAACCAGTAGCGTGCGCCCCCATTAAAGAAACCAGTGTGGATGGAGGAAAAGTGCGTGTTAGAGGGGCAAAAGGGGAAGGTTCTCACTGGCTCGATTATAAAGCAGTTAGTCTTCATGGCAGCTTTTATGCTGCATATTTTCTGAAAAATGAAGTCTTGATTGATTATGTCAATCGTCAGCCGTTAAATTCCCTAGTGACTTGTTTGGGTGATGGACATGACGGAATTTGGAATCTGATCGGTAAATTCAATCCGGATGGCAATCGCCGAGAAATCTTAGACTGGTATCATTTAGTCGAAAATCTGTACAAAGTAGCAGGGTCTAGGAAACGACTGTCTAAAGCCAAAGAATTGTTGTGGCAAGGCCGTACAGATGAAACCCTTAAGTTGTTTGAGTTGTGCAAGAGTCGTCAGACTACCAACTTTTGCAAATATGTCACAAAACATCGGAATCGAATTGTTAACTATCAACTCTTGTCCAGCCAAAATATTTGTTCTATTGGGTCGGGAGCGGTGGAATCATTAGTGAAACAGATTGACAGAAGATTAAAAATTTCCGGCGCTCAGTGGTGTCATGAAAATATCAATCAAATGCTCAAACTTAGGTGTGCTTACTTAAATGAATTAATCTAGAATATAGAGGCTTCTTTTCTATTTTTCTTCCCGACTCCCATACTTTAGATAC
>NZ_JAUBTI010000236.1:0-1268 GCF_036702415.1 Microcoleus sp. D3_18a_C4
AGGAAAATTCCTACCGTCAGCTAAAACTTCGAGACCGAATTCTCAACTTGCCATTGATGATGGCTGCGGTCTTAACCTTACTATGGCGAGATGTGGCAGGGGTAAGAGAGCTGACCCGAATGTTAACGAGAGACGGCTTTCTGTGGTGTAATCCCACGTCCGTCAGCCAACAAGCACTCTCACAAAGATTTTTGACCTTTCCTGCTGAGCTGTTTGAACAAGTATTTAAGGATTTATTACCGCGTTTAAGAACAAATTGGCAGAGGAGAAATCAACGAACCTTACCAGAAAGTATTCAGTTTACATTAACAAGATTTGAGCAGATTTGGATTATAGATAGTTCAATATTAGAGGCATTATTTCGGAAATTATCAAACTTAGAGTCAGCTAAAATAGGACAATTGGCGGGGAAAATAAGTACAGTAATTGATCTAGTAACTAGATTGCCAGTCGAAATTTGGTTTACCGAAAATGCGAAAGAATCTGATGTAAAACTTGAAGAGAATATCCTCAATTTAGTCAGCGAAAATACGTTATTACTATTAGATAGAGGCTTTTATCACTTTAGTTTCTGGTTAAAATTAATTGAGCAAAAGGTTAACTTTATTACCCGAGTAAAGAAAGGAGCCGCCATCAAAGTAGAGGAAGTATTTACCGATAGTTATGGACTGCGAGACCGTAAGATACGTTTGGGGTCTGGAACGAAGAAAACTCCGTTTATTACCTTACGTTTGATTGAAGTTCGTTCAGAAAAAACCTGGCATTCTTATTTAACAAGTGTGCTAGAGCCAGAAAAATTACCCCCTTATGTAGTAGCAGATTTGTATCGAAGACGTTGGCGGATTGAAGAAGCTTTTAATATTGTAAAAAGGCTGTTAGATTTAAGCTATTTATGGACGGGTTCAATCAATGGGATTAAATTACAGATTTGGGCAACTTGGTTATTTTATGCAGTTTTAGTAGATTTAGGTGATGCGGTAGCTGATGAACTAGCTCTACCTTTTGAGCAGATTTCTTTAGAAATGATTTATCGCGGTCTTTATCATTTTACTATGGCTCATCATAAAGGTAAAGCAACAGATCCAATCAAGTATTTTGCTGACCCCCAAAATCGAGATTTAGGCATTATTAAACAGCAGCGAAAACCGAATGTTAAGTTAATTATTGCCCCTTTTCCTGAAAAGCAACGAGGGTCTGACCAATTCTTTTTTAAGAACTCTCCGAAAGCCTCTTGACAAAAGACTTACAGCCTTAACTTGTCACCAATG
>NZ_JAUBTI010000237.1:0-209 GCF_036702415.1 Microcoleus sp. D3_18a_C4
GTGTTGATGGTGTAAGAGACGATCGACCCGTCGGGGTCGCTTCCTCCCAATCCCGTGACTAACCGGCTGCTGTTGGGGCCGAGGCGGGAGGTGGCATTGTTGGCAACTGGCGGTTGGTTGTCAGTTGGAGTTGTTGGAGTTGTTGGAGTTGTTGGAGTTGTTGGAGTTGTTGGAGTTGTTGGAGTTGTTGGAGTTGTTGGAGTTGTTGG
>NZ_JAUBTI010000237.1:309-1266 GCF_036702415.1 Microcoleus sp. D3_18a_C4
AGTTGGCGCCACCGGGCGCAAGATAGCCGCGACAGTAGCGGCCGCGGGACTGGAGGCGCCGCTGTTGTCTGTGGCGCTGTAGGTGAAATTAGCTCCTGTAAAGTTGCCCTTCGTTTGGAAAAATAGTTGCTGCAACTGTGCTGGAGTCAGGACTTGACCGGGTGTCACTGGTACACCCCCGTTGGCTGGATCTCCTAAAAACAGCACGGCTTGGTCTGGTGAGGGCAGGGTGTCGATCGTGTAAGAGACGATCGACCCGTCGGGGTCGCTTCCTCCCAATCCTGTGACTAACTGGCTGCTGTTGGGCCCGAGGCGGGAGTTGGCATTGTTGGCAACTGGCGGTTGGTTGTCAGTTGGAAGTATGGCCGCGACAGTAGCGGTAGCGGGACTGGTGGCGCCGCTGTTGTCTGTGGCGCTGTAGGTGAAATTGGCTCCTGTAAAGTTGCCCTTCGTTTGGAAAAATAGTTGCTGCAACTGTGCTGGAGTCAGGACTTGGCCTGGTGTCACCGGTACGCCGCCCAAAGCTGGATCTCCTAAAAACAGGACTGCTTGGTCTGGTGAGGGCAGGGTGTTGATGGTGTAAGAGACGATCGACCCGTCGGGGTCGCTTCCTCCCAATCCCGTGACTAACCGGCTGCTGTTGGGCCCGACGCGGGAGTTGGCATTGTTGGCAACTGGCGGCTGGTTGTCCGTTGGTGTTGGTGTGGGCCGTATCAGTCCAGCCACACTAGCGGTAGCGACTGGACTGATAGCACCGCTGTTGTCTTTCGCCCTGTAGGTGAAATTGGTTCCTGTAAAGTTGCCTGTGGCTTGCAAAAATAGTTGCTGCAACTGTGCTGGAGTCAGGACTTGGCCGGGTGTCACCGCAACACCACCGTTGGCTGGATCTCCTAAAAACAGCACGGCTTGGTCTGCAGGAGGCAGGGTGTCGATCGTGTAAGAGGCGATCGACCCGTC
>NZ_JAUBTI010000238.1:0-1193 GCF_036702415.1 Microcoleus sp. D3_18a_C4
GGCGCTAATAGTCAAATCATTGTCGATGTCATTCCTGAAGTAGAATTAATCATTGGCCCACAGCCCGCCGTACAAGAATTAGGCGCTACAGAAGCACAAAACCGCTTTAATTTAGTATTTCAAAAATTCATCCGCGTCTTTTGTTCAGTTGACCATCCCTTAGTCATCTTTCTCGACGATTTACAATGGGCTGATGCCGCTACATTGAAATTGCTACAAGTAATGCTCGCAGATGAGCAAACCAACTATCTATTTCTAATTGGTGCTTATCGAGACAACGAAGTTAACCCATCTCATCCTTTAATGATGACTTTGGACGAGCTGCAAAATGAAGGTGCAAGAATCGAGCGAATTACTTTAGCTCCCTTACACCTTCACCAGATAGTTAACTTAATTACTGATACCGTGCGTAAAGACCAAAAATCAGCGCTCCCCCTCGCCGAGTTAGTGGTCAGTAAAACTCAAGGCAATCCTTTTTTTGTCAATCAGTTTCTCAAAACTCTCTATCAAGAAAACCTGCTGAGATTCAATTTTCACGAAAGAAACTGGGATTGGAATATTTCAGAAATTGAAGCAGTAGGTATTACTGATAACGTCATTGAATTGATGATTGGCAAATTGAAAAGACTTCCCCAATCAACTCAGCAAGTTTTGCGTTTGGCTGCTTGCGTGGGTAATAGTTTTGACTTAAACACTCTTTCAATTATTAACGAAAAATCTTGGGGAGCCACGTTTCAAGAACTATTGCCAGCCATCCAAGAGGGATTAATCTTAACTACTTCTGAGTTAGGTGCTACCGAATCAGAAATAATTAACTCCGACTTGGTAATTACTACTTATAAATTTTTGCACGACCGCGTGCAGCAGTCAGGTTACGCTTTAATTGACTCAAAACTGCAAACAGCAATTCACCTACAAATTGGTCGTTTGTTACTGGCAAATATTTCTCCTGAGCGACGAGCCGAAAGAATTTTTGAAATTGCCGATCATTTAAATTCGGGTCGGAATTTAATCATTGATGAACGCGAGAAAACTGAACTAGCTATTTTAAATTTAACAGCCGCTCGCAAAGCCAAAGATGCCACGGCTTATTCGGCTGCCAGAGATTACTTAAAATTTGGTCTAGAAATTTTACCGGGCGATATTTGGCAAGACTCCTACGAACTAGCTTTTACCTTTCATAAGGAGCTAGC
>NZ_JAUBTI010000239.1:0-1192 GCF_036702415.1 Microcoleus sp. D3_18a_C4
TAAGCTGTTCAGCATCTAAAACGCATATTGTATGGTATACTATGATAATTTTCCGATAAAGTCAATGCCTACTAAAAACTTCCTCAGTTCAGAAACAAAGGAAACTCTGCAACAAGCATTAAAAGACCATGAGCATCCAGATATTCGACAAAGAGCGTTAATATTTTTATTACTAAATAATGGAAATACACAAGCTCAAACTGCTGAACTAATTGGATGTTCTCTCAGAAAAGTTGCCTATTGGAGCGTTCATGGTGATCCTGAAAATTTAGACAGTTTTAAAGATAACAGGATGAAGGGTAATTACCGAAAAGCTACAGAGAAATACATTAATTTACTTTTAGAAACAGTTGAAGTAGACCCTGAAAAATATGGTTATGAGTTCGGAAGATGGACAACCGCTAGACTTGCAATATATCTAGGAGAGCAGACGGGAATTGAGCTGAGTAGTACCCAAGTAAGAAGAATTTTAAAATCAAAAAAGTATGTTTACCTTTGGGCTAAATACAGCTTGAAGGATAAGCAAGATGCCGTAGAAAGGGGTTTATTTAAAGATAAATTAGCTGAGTATTTAAAAATAGAAAAAGAATCTCCAAACCTATTACAGGTATGGTTTTGGGACGAAAGTGGATTTAGTTTAAGAGTAATCAGAAGAAAAAACTGGTGTAAAAAGGGGACTCGAAGTAATAAAAGAGGAGACCGACGAAAAGGTCGTATTAATGTTATGGGTGGAGTGAGATACTCAGACAAAAAAAGATGGGTAGATTTTATTCCATCTGGTAATTCTGCTAATTTTTATGCTGTGCTGAAAACTTTTTATGAAGATTTAAAATCCGAGTGGATATTGCAAGGAAATTTAGCAGAAGACTTTAAAGATAAGGGCTGTAAGTTTGTGATAATTTTGGACAACGCTAGTTTTCATAAAAAAGCAGCGACTTTGCAGAAAATAGCCGAAGAGATGCCGAATCTAATCATAGAGTTTTTGCCCAAGTATAGCCCTGATTATAATTTAGTTGAATTAGTATGGCATTCTGCCAAGGAATATGTTGCTAATAGATTATTTGAATCAATTGAAAAACTAGAATCACTGTTACATAAACTGTTAAATGAAGGAGAACTAATTATGAAATGGAACCGAAAAATAAACAATAAAGGTAACTTAGTTAATGCAGTTTAGATGTCGAACAGCTTA
>NZ_JAUBTI010000240.1:0-1097 GCF_036702415.1 Microcoleus sp. D3_18a_C4
TTGCCGATGCCTTTTTGTACGGCTTCACTCAAGGTGACAACTAAATTAGCAGCAACTGCAACACTGGTGGCGTTGTCGCCGGGGGTGAAAGTGGCTGTCGGCGCTGTGGTATCAAGGCCGTTACCTTGAATGGTAAAGGTATAAGTAGATTCGTCGAGATCGTTGCTGGAAATATTAATTCGTGCGGTGCGAGTGCCGATAGCCGAAGGTTGGAAAGTAATTTCAAATGGGGTAGCTTGACTGGCACTAATAGTGTTGGCTGGTAATGTCTTGACGGTAAAATCACTGGCATTGGCCCCTGTAATGGTGACTACAGGCGTACCCGATAACGTCAAATTACTAGAACCCAAATTTTCAATGCTAAAGGTGCGAACTAGCGGGCTACCAACTGGGGTATCAGCAAAAGCAGTGCCATCAATTGTCGTGGGTGTAATATCTTGATTGGCGATGGAAGTACCATTGCCTTTGAGATCAATTTCCGGCGGGTTAATAAAGAAAGCTAAATCATTAGAGGCATTGGCATTGCCGTAGTTGAAGATATAGTTCCCACCCCCATAAGGGTTGGTATTCGAGAAAGAGAATGTACCTGTTCCCTCAAAAATAACGGAGTAGGTTTGCCCACTGGTAGCCGAATAAGGAGTGTCTAATTTAACTGTTTTCCAACCCATGCCCGATGGGAGTGATATGCTCTGTTGATAGGTAGGAGTACCTTTGTTCCCGCCAGCGCCGCTGCCATTACTGCTGTTGTAAATCAATAAATTGCCAGTAAAAGCACCTCCGGTATAAACCGCAATCTCGCTAATTGTTCCATTCTCAGAAGCTGTGAAGCTCTGTCCCTGATGACTGGTATTAGCACTACCGTTTTGGGTTAATTGTGGGATGGGAGGAATCGGCAGCGTGGAAGCGGTGAGGGTTGTGAAGTTCCAACTGGTTGGCCCTGTAATCCCGGCATAATTGTTACCAGCCGAGTCTTTAATCGCACCGCTAGCAATTTCTACATAGTATTCGGTACTTGGTGCGAGGTCAGCGGTAGGATTAATGGTGACGGTACTGCCGCTAACGGTGACATTGGCTGATGTGACATCAATGGTTTCCAC
>NZ_JAUBTI010000241.1:0-1096 GCF_036702415.1 Microcoleus sp. D3_18a_C4
TTGGTAACGGAGGTGTTGGGGTTGGTGTTGGTGTTGGTAACGGAGGTGTTGGGGTTGGTGTTGGTGTTGGTAACGGAGGTGTTGGGGTTGGTGTTGGTGTTGGTAACGGAGGTGTTGGGGTTGGTGTTGGTGTTGGTAACGGAGGTGTTGGGGTTGGTGTTGGTGTTGGTAACGGAGGTGTTGGGGTTGGTGTTGGTGTTGGTAACGGATGTGTTGGGGTTGGTGTTGGCGCAGTGTCGTTATCAGTAATGGCGACATTAACAGGGGAAATTGTGATGCTGTTATATTTAACATCGCTACTGGTAGCAGTATGCCCGATCGCCCCGGCATGATTTCCTTCCACAGCCGCATCGTCTGTAGCCGTTACTGTGACGGGTTTGGCAACATTCCAGTTAGTAGCGTCGAAGGTAATTGCACCCATCGCATTAATTTGACTGCCCGTATCAAAACTGATAGTAACTGGTGCAGTTGGCTGCGAATTTAACTGGAGTCTAAAACTGCCTGTGGCACCGCCTTCTGTAGCAGTTGTGCTCTGTTGTGAAATACTCACACCTGTAGTGTCGTTGTCAGCAATCGTGGCTGTCACAGGAGAAATCGTCAGGTTGTTATAATTAGTATCTGTACTGACAGACTTGTGAGCGATCGTGCCACTGCGGGTTCCTTGCGCTATGCTGTCATCGATCGCACTAACATTCACATTTTGAGCAACATTCCAATTATTGGGGGTGAAAGTCAGAGGTGCGATCGCATTAATTTGACTGCCCGTGTCAAAATTAATAGTGACGTTTGCAGTAGGTGCGGTAGTCAGAAGTACGGCGTAGCTATCGGTTACACCGCCTTCAGCAATAGCTGTTCCGCCTCCTGATTGGACAAGAGAAATACCGGGACTATCGTTATCTGTAATCGATGCTGTCACATTGGGAATGACTTTCGCATTATAATTTGCATCGCTACTCGTAGCTGTGTGAGCGATCGTGCCACTGTGGGTTCCTTGTGCTACATTGTCGTCGATCGCACTGACAGTGACAGTTTGAGCAACATTCCAGTTAGTGCTGTCAAAAGTAATAGGTGTGGCGATCGGATTAAGTTGATTGTC
>NZ_JAUBTI010000242.1:0-1088 GCF_036702415.1 Microcoleus sp. D3_18a_C4
TGGGTGCGATTCGTTTAGCCGAAACTGAGTAACGATACTTAGGGGATAGCTAGGATGACTATAAAGTCATAATAACTGGATACACATCTGGGTGCGGGTCATCTCTAGTCCCAGTCCGCAAGTGCAGCGGTAAAAGCATATCCCCTATCTTGTTAAATAGCAACTAACAAGGTAAAGCGGGGATAAAAAGCAGACTACTGGTAGCCGAAACTGGTAACTGTTGAGCAAGAGTTCAAGTGTAGCGAGAGCAAAGATGTGTCTGAACCATCGTTATTTTAGATGGTCTAACGGCTGAATCAAAATAAACCCGTTGCAAAACACGGTAAAGATTGATTAAGACCAAGCCAAAAGGCAAGGATAGGGTATAGGCGATTCCTTATTCGACCTATAAGCACCGCCCATAAACCCGGTGGAGAGCATCACACTAAAAACTTTAACAATGTGTATTTGGAACGAAGTAACTCTCATATATTTCTGGAATCAGGTCGATTCCCAGTAAGTAGCTAACGAATAATATATGAGAGAGGGATTGTATCAGAAGCCTAACGCTTTGTTGTAATGACAGAGATATGCAGACAGATACACGGTAACTTCAAGGATAGGAACACCAGTAGCAATGAATAAGTCTAAAACGCGGGACATCCCGACGGTGGAATGGAATCAAATCAATTGGCGAAAAGCTGAAAGATTGACATTCAAGTTGCAAAAACGTATCTATCGAGCAAGTGAGCGTGGCGATGTAAAAGCAGTGAGGAAGCTTCAAAAGACCTTGATTAATTCATGGTCTAATAAGGTCTTAGCGGTACGACGGGTCACACAAGATAACACTGGCAAACGCACAGCAGGTGTGGATGGTATTAAATTACTATCCCCAAAGCAACGATTAGAGCTAGTAAGTCAACTCAAAATAACTGGTAAATCTCAACCGACACGTCGGGTAATGATACCAAAACCAGGAACTAATGAGTCAAGACCATTAGGAATACCCACAATGTACGACCGCGCCTTACAAGCAGTTGTGAAAGCAGCACGCTTAGCCAGAATGGGAGGCAAAATTCGAGCCAAACTCGTATGGTTTTAGACCAGGT
>NZ_JAUBTI010000243.1:0-1075 GCF_036702415.1 Microcoleus sp. D3_18a_C4
GGTAGATGAATGTACGATCGCAATAACCAAAATTCGTAGGGGCGGGTTCGCCAGGGATTTTGTCACCCACAAATAATCTTTATAAACCCGCCCCCACCCAACCAATTACCCCAAACAACATCCCCGCCACGGGGTTGAATTCAATGAATTATTAATATTTCGGTGGGGTGGGGGCGGGTTTTTACGATTTGTCGTTGGGTGTCATATATTTCGGTGAACCCGCCCCTACAGGATTGTGATATAATATTCGATATTGTATTGATTACAAAAAAAATATGAAATACAATCCCGATATCCATCATCGCCGTTCTATTCGTCTACCAGGATATGATTATAGCCAACCAGGTGCATATTTTGTGACAATTTGTATCTGGCAACGTCAGTGTTTATTAGGTGACATAGAACAAGGGAATATGCTATTAAGCCGTTACGCTGAAGTGGTTGACTTTAATTGGTTTAATCTCAAGACAGTATATCCTCATATTGAATTAGATTCTTTTGTGATTATGCCGAATCATATTCATGGAATCATCCTCATAAAAAATCTGGATAAACGTCACGGCTTATCGGAAATTGTGAGAGGCTTGAAAACATTTTCTTCCAGTCGGATCAATCAACTGCGTCGTGTTTCAGGAATCCCTGTATGGCAAAGGGGTTATTATGAACATATTATTCGTAATGAGACAACCTTTGCAAAAATTCAGGAATATATTATCAACAATCCGTATAAATGGGAAACCGATGAAATGCACCCATCTAAAAAATTTTACAATTCCAATAAAATTAATATTAAATTAGATAACAAAAATGTATTGTTGATGAATCTACGATCGCAATAACCAAAATTCGTATGGGCGGGTTCGCGAGGGATTTTGTCACCCACAAATAATCTGTAAAAACCCGCCCGCACCCAACCAATAACCCCAAATAACATCAATTTATCTGGTTAAATTCAATGAATTATTAATATTTGGGTGGGGTGGGGGCGGGTTTTTACGATCCGTCGTTGGGTGTCATATATTTCGGTGAACCCGCCCCTACGGGATTGTGATATTGTAATTTATTGGTAGATGAA
>NZ_JAUBTI010000244.1:0-1031 GCF_036702415.1 Microcoleus sp. D3_18a_C4
ATTTTTTTAACAATCAGTTGATAGCCTTTATGTACAACTTCTAACTGACTTCCAAACATCTCCAAAAAAACATCTATCCCAATTTTAGTATCTTGCTCCGGGCTGTCGGGAAACGTAAACTCGTAATCGTCAAAAATCATCAATCCCCCAACTTTCACCAACCTCCAAGATAAAATCGCATCTTGCAGAGCACTGGTGGGTTTATGACAGCCGTCAACGTAAGCAACATCGTAATATTCCGAAGCCAAATTAATTAACAAATCTTGAGAGTAACCTTCTAATTCAATTACCCGCTCTGCTGCTCCCGTTTTTACAATATTGCCCTTAAAATGTTGTTGAAAATACAAATCAATACAAGTAATCTTTGCCGTCGGATGAGTTAAAATATTATCCAGCAGCCAGCAAGCCGACATTCCCTGAAAACTGCCGATTTCCACCACTTGAAAATCCGCAATTCCCGTAAATTCCTGCAAATGCCGTTGCCAAATAGGAATATTGTGGGTAAACCAATCTTGGGTAAATTGATAATTTTTCGCCGCACACTCAGCCCAACCCCTCAATTCTGCCGCTTTTTGGTGGCAAATGATTGCTTCTTCCAATTCCCCTAATTGCGGTAAAATATTTCCTAAATCGTTGTAAGGCGTAGAATTGCTCGGCTCGATTTCTATTTGGTGGCGGTAAGCGGCAATTTGTGCGTATAACTCCTGTTGTTTCGCCCGAACCTCATTCAGTTGGGCGGCAACTTCCGCAGCATTGGGTTCAATTTTCAGTGCCATGCTATAAAATACGATCGCACCTTCCAACAGCTTTTGTTTCGCTAAAATATTGCCTAAATTTATATAAAACTCTGCTCCATCTAACTCAATTCCCAGCAATTTGTGGTAAATTTTCCCGCTTGCAAGTACCTCTACACCTTGACAATAAGTTGCGATTGTGCTGTCTAAACCCGATTCGCTGCGCTTCCGCAAAACATATCCCAACTTCTGATTTATTCCCGTCAAATTCGGCTCAATCTGAACCGCGTGCAGGTA
>NZ_JAUBTI010000245.1:0-1004 GCF_036702415.1 Microcoleus sp. D3_18a_C4
GGGTAAGGGTTAGAATTCTAGCCTCGCTAAAGTGGTATCTCACCGTTGGCTCGATTCTGCCCACAAGCAGAACTTCATAGCCTCCCACCTATCCTGCGTAAGCGAAGCCCGAACACAATTCCAGGCTATAGTAAAGCTTCATAGGGTCTTTCTGTCCAGGTGCAGGTAGTCCGTATCTTCACAGACAATTCTATTTCGCCGAGTCTCTCTCCGAGACAGCTCCCAGATCGTTACGCCTTTCGTGCGGGTCGGAACTTACCCGACAAGGAATTTCGCTACCTTAGGACCGTTATAGTTACGGCCGCCGTTCACCGGGGCTTCAGTCGCTAGCTTCGGTTACCCTAACCAACTTCCTTAACCTTCCGGCACTGGGCAGGCGTCAGCCCCCATACGTCGTCTTACGACTTTGCGGAGACCTGTGTTTTTGGTAAACAGTCGCCTGGGACTCTTCACTGTGACCTACTTTCGTAGGTACCCCTTCTCCCGAAGTTACGGGGCCATTTTGCCGAGTTCCTTAGAGAGAGTTATCTCGCGCCCCTTGGTATACTCTACCTCCCTACCTGTGTCGGTTTCGGGTACAGGCTGACATTGTTTATGGTGTTTAGAGCTTTTCTTGGAAGCCTGACATCTACCACTTCCCTCCCGTGGGAGGTCGTACTCGTACCTCAGCTCAAGACGTTTTCTCCGTCTCTCAACACCTCGAATACTTGAACCGGTAACCAACATCCGGCTGGCGATTGCCTTCTCCGTCCCTCTGCACCAACAATGTCAGGTACGGGAATATTGACCCGTTATCCATCGACTACGCACTTCTGCCTCGCCTTAGGACCTGACTCACCCTCCGCGGACGAGCCTGGCGGAGGAACCCTTAGGGTTTCGGGGTGTAGGATTCTCACCTACATTTGCGCTACTCAAGCCGACATTCTCACTTCCGCACAGTCCACACCTGCTTGTCGCTAGTGCTTCACACCGTTGCGGAACGCTCCCCTACCAATACATGACTT